>CALFYB010000194.1 GCA_937952995.1 uncultured Caulobacteraceae bacterium | reverse complement strand
GGGTGGGTGTCTCGACTTCGAACCTTGCGGGGCGGACGCTGGCCGATCTCGCCTTGGGGCGGCAGACCGACTTGACCGGCCTGCCTTGGGTCAACCGCAAGGTCCGCCCTTGGGAGCCGGAACCCTTCCGCTGGATCGGGGTGCATGGCATGTATGGCCTGCTGAACATGGCCGACCGGCGCGAGGCACGGCTGGGCATTCCGCCATCCCGCATCGCGGCCTTCGGGAACTGGCTGACGGGGCGCTAAAGCACCAAGCGGCTTCATCTTGGCCCTAAATACTCCCCCCGGAGGGTCGGCCTGCCCCTAGCCCATCACCTTCGTGCCCAGACCATGCCCCTCGGCCTTCGTGGCCCCGGCTGCCCGCAGCGCCTCGACTGAGCGGACCTCTTGCCGCGCGGCGCCGGCCCAGTCGCGGGTTTTCACGCGCGGGGTTTTCAGCCGCTCTGCCGCTGCAGGAATGGCATGGGCATATTGCGGCAGCCAGGCAGCCTGCGCCACCAGCAGCTCGTCCACCATCTGCCAGACCTCTTCGGGCGTGCAGATCGCGCCTACCAGCGGATCATGCAGCACCGCTTGCTTCAGCAAATCCACATCCCCCGTCAACGCCGCCTTCATCCCCATCCGCTGCACCGACACCGACACGTTGCACGTCGCGGCACAAGCATCCGGCAGGGTCACGCCTTCCACCATGTTGATCCCGAAGCGATCCACAAAACCGGGGCTTTCGATGATGCAATCGGCGGGCAGATTGCGGATCACACCACCGTTTTTCACATTGAAATGGCCGCGATAGGGCCGCCCCGTTTCCAGCGCCTCAAGGATGTGGCTGGCGTGTTCGTCGGTGCGCTCATAGCTCGACAGGGGCTTGCCGGCCTCTTCCAAAAAGACCGGAAAGTCGGTTTCGAACCAGTTGCGGTTCTCGGTTGTATAGCGCAGATAGCCACCGGTTTCGCCATGGATCCAGTCATCGGTGCTGATCCAGTCGGCAATCTGGTCGGGACGCTTGCGATACCACGGCAGATATTCCGACAGATGACCATTTGATTCTGTTGAATAAAATCCAAACCGACGCAGCACATCGATCCGCACCTTTTCCTGACGCGCAAAGACGGGATGCGCCTCAAATGCGGCCAGCAAGGCGTCATGCCCCACTTTGCGGCCCTGATGTCGGATATCCAGATACCAGGTCTGATGATTGATGCCCGAACAAAAGATGTCGGTTTCCGCCATCGGCACCCCAAGCGCGCGGGCGATCTGGCGGTGGCCGTTCTGCACGCCATGGCACAGGCCCACGGTCTTGACCCCGCCATGGTCAATCGCCGCCCAAGTCATCATCGCCATCGGGTTGGCATAGTTCAGCAACAACGCGCCGGGTTCACTGACCTCGCGGATATCCTTGCAGAATTCCAGCAAGGCCGGAATCCCGCGTTGGGCATACATCAGGCCGCCCGCGCAGATCGTATCGCCCACGCATTGATCGACCCCGTATTTCAACGGGATTCGGATATCGTCGGCAAAAGCCTCCAGCCCGCCGATGCGGACCACATTCATCACATAGCGCGCCCCTGTCAGCGCCGCGCGCCGGTCGGTTGTGGCGGTCACGCGGGTTCTCAACCCGTTGACATTCACGATGCGTGAAATGATTTGCTGAACCATATCAAGGTTTTGCGCGTTGATATCGGTCAGGGCGATTTCCACATCCTCAAACTCGGGCACCTTCAGGATGTCCGAGCACAGCTTTTTGGTAAAGCCGACCGATCCTGCCCCGATGATGGCGATCTTGAAGCTCATGCGGTTTCCTTTTGCAGACTGCGCAGATAGGCGCGGTGGGGAAGGCAGGCGCGGGCGGCGCGGCTGTATTCGGCGACAAGCCCCGCATGGGTGGCGCGGGCCGCATCGCGGGCGCGCGGGTTCTGCGCCATGCTGGCGCGGGCGGCGTTCTGGTTCAACAGGCCCAGACCATCCAGAACCCGCTGGGTTAAGAGCCGCTCCACCTGATCGGCCAGATCAGCAGGGGCCGACAGCTTGGCCTTCGCGGCGCGGGAAAAGGCACCCTTCTTGGCAGCCGTCGTAACAGCCTCGCGATTGGCGGTGACCCAAAGCCCACGCCCCGGCAGCTTACGCGCCAGATCGGGGACAACCACGCCGCCCGGACCCGCCACAAAACGAATGAGCTTTTCTTCCGGCACCACCTCGCCGCTGACAATGCAGCGACGCTCGCGATCGGCTTGCGCCTTGGTCCGGTGCGCACGCGCCTCTTGCGGGGCCTCTTGCAAAGAGGCGTCCTGCTCTATGGGCACGTCAGCGGTGGTCAAGGGCGCGAAGTCTCCGGAGGGAAAGGTCCCTCACCGACCCCCGCCCAACAGACGAGGGTCTAAATTAAAATCATCTCCCCCCAATGGGGGAATGGAATGAGGGGCAAGCCCCTCACACCAAGATCAAGCCTCGGCATCGGCCTCGGTCTCAAGGTCGGCTTCAATCTCAGACTCGCCTTCAGCCGCTTCCGGGGCCTCGACCCAGCCCATCACGACACGGGCGCGCATGATAAGGGCTTCGGCATCTTCCGGTGACAGGTTGAAGCTTTCCAGCAGACCAGGCTGACGCACGCGGGCACCATCCTTGGCTTCGAACCAGCCGCGCAGATCGTCTGGGACCAGATCGGCAAGATCTTCAACGGTCTTAACCTCGCCGGTACCGAGGGCAATGGCCATCGGAATGGTCAAACCTTCGATCTGAAGCAGGCCATCCTCGACGCCGAGGGCGCGACGCTTGGCATCCAACTCAGCAGCTTCACGCTCAAGGAAGTCACGGGCGCGAGCCTGTAGTTCCTCGGCGGTGTCATCATCAAAGCCTTCGATGCTGGCGATCTCTTCAGCCTCGACATAGGCCACGTCTTCAACAGCGGCAAAGCCTTCGGTGACCAGCAGTTGGGCGATAACCTCGTCGACGTCCAAGGCCTCTTGGAACAGGGTCGTGCGCTCGGCAAATTCGCGCTGACGACGCTCGCTCTCTTGGCTTTCGGTCATGATGTCGATCTGCCAGCCGGTCAACTGGCTAGCCAGACGCACGTTCTGACCGCGGCGACCAATGGCCAGCGACAGTTGCTCGTCCGGCACCACCACTTCAACGCGCTCGTCCTCTTCGTCGAGCACGACCTTGGTGACTTCGGCAGGGGCCAAGGCGTTGACGATGAAGGTGGCTTCATCGGGTGACCATTGGATGATGTCGATCTTCTCGCCCTGAAGCTCGGCGACAACGGCCTGAACGCGGCTACCGCGCATACCGACGCAAGCGCCGACGGGATCGATGGAGCTGTCGTTAGAGACCACGGCCATCTTGGCGCGGCTGCCGGGATCGCGGGCAACGGCGCGGATCTCGATGACGGCGTCATAGACTTCGGGCACTTCCTGCGCGAACAGCTTGGCCATGAAGCCGCCATGGGCGCGGCTGAGCATGATCTGCGGGCCCTTGGTCTCGCGGCGCACATCATAGATGTAGGCCCGGACGCGGTCGCCGATCTGGAAGTTTTCACGCGGAATGGCTTGGTCGCGGCGCATAATGCCTTCGCCGCGGCCGAGATCGACAATGACATTGCCATATTCGACGCGCTTGACCGTGCCATTGACCACTTCGGAGATGCGGTCCTTGAACTCTTCGTACTGACGCTCACGCTCAGCTTCGCGGACCTTGTGGGTCACGACCTGACGGGCCATCTGGGTCTGGACGCGGCCAAACTCGAAGGGTGGTAGGATTTCAGTGTAGGTCTTACCGATGGCCGCTTCCTTGTCGCCCTTCAAGGCGTCGCTCAAGGACTGCTCGGCATATTCGTTCTCGACCGCACCGTCCGCGACCACCGTCACCACGCGAGTGATGGTCATTTCGCCGGTGCGGGTGTCGATATGGACGCGGATATCGTGCTCAGCGCCATAACGCGAGCGCGCTGCCTTTTGGATCGCCTCCTCGATGGCTTCGATCACGATTTCCTTTTCGATCGATTTCTCACGCGCGACGGCGTCAGCGATCTGCAGGAGTTCAAGCCGGTTTGCGGAAATGCCGGTGACGCTCATTAGGCCAGGTCCTCTTCGTCTTCGCCATCTAGCGAATCTTGCGGGGTCATTCGGGAAGCGCGTTCGTCTGCGCCACGTTTCATCAACTCGTCGGTCAAGACGAGCTTGGCCTCAATCACCCAATCAAAGGGGATCAAGGTGGTATGGTCAGGCTCGCCCTCTAAATTGATAGCGACAGCGTCATCTTCAAGTCCGGCCAACTGGCCCTTGAAGCGTTTGCGCCCTTCGCAGAGGCGGTCCAGTTCGATGCGGGCCTCGAGGCCTTCATAGGTCTCGAAGTCCTTGAGGCGGGTCAGGGGGCGATCAATGCCGGGGCTCGAAACCTCCAGCAGATATTCCCCGGTAATGGGGTCGGCAGCGTCCAGCACCTCGGCCACGGCACGCGACAGCATCGCGCAGCCCTCGACATTCATGGTGCCATCAGGACGCTCAGCCATCAGCTGCAGGCGTCGGGTCTGGGTGCCGCTCATCAGACGCAGACGCACGAGCTCAAAGCCCGCCGCCTCAACCACGGGGTCGAGGAGGGCGATCAGGTCCCGGTCTTCACTGGTCTTGCCGCGCAAGCTTAGCCTCTCAAAGCAACAAAAAAGCGGCGAGCCTTCCGGCCGCCGCTCGAAAGCGTCATCCAACGCCATCGATCGATGTAGGGGTCTTATAGGCTTCTAATGGCGGCTTGTCACGTCCCCCTTTTTTAGCCGCCTGCAGTGCCGCTCAAACCCGCACAAAATCCAAGAAAATCGGGTCGCAATCGCCGAGGCGCTTTTCTTCATAGCGCGTGGTGACATGGTCGGCGGGCGGGGAGGTCCAATCGCTGGCGGTCTCGGCGGTCCAACGAAAATCGGGGCTGCGATTGAACCTTTGCAGGGTCCAGTCAGCATAGTCGGCCCAATCGGTGGCAAAGCGCAGGCGTCCGCCCGGCTTCAAGACCCGCGCCAGTTCGGCAATGACCTCAGGCTGGATCAAACGGCGCTTGTGATGGCGGGACTTGGGCCAAGGGTCGGGGAACAGGATGAAGATGCGTGAAAGGCAGGCCTCAGGCAGGGCCGCAGCCAGTTCGCGCCCATCCCCCTGAAGGATGCGGATATTGTCGATACCGCGCTCATCAATGTGACGAACAGCACTCGCGGCCCCGTTTAAGAACGGCTCGGCCCCTAAAATCAGGACATGGGGATGGCGCTGAGCCTGGGCGGCCATGTGCTCGCCCGCGCCAAAGCCGATCTCGAGCCAGACCTCATCGAAACCCGGCGCGAGAACCGCTGGATCAATCGGGCCGAGGGCGGGATCGGGAATGGACAGGCGCGGCAGATTGGCCTCGATCAGGCCCGCCTGCCGCGTCTTGAGTTGCCGTGCCTTGATGCGTCCATAGGAACGCAGAGGCCCGTGAGGTTTTTGGCCGATGGACATGGAGCCCCTTAGCCTGATTAGGCCAGACCGCTCAAGTCCTTGACCAGATCGGTACGCTCCCAGCTGAAGCCGCCCTCACTGTCTGGCTCGCGGCCAAAGTGGCCATAGGCTGCCGTGCGGGCATAGATCGGGCGATTAAGCTTTAGGTGCTCACGGATAGCGCGCGGGGTCGCACCGCCGACCATTTCCGGCAAGACCTTCTCAAGCAACGCCGGATCAACGCGGCCTGTATCGTGCAGGTCGACATAGAAGGACAGGGGCTGGGCCACACCGATGGCATAGGAGATCTGGATCGTGCACTTATCGGCCAGACCCGCAGCGACAACGTTCTTGGCCAGATAACGGCACAGATAGGCCGCCGAGCGGTCGACCTTGGTCGGATCCTTGCCCGAGAAGGCGCCGCCGCCATGGGGAGATGCGCCGCCGTAGGTGTCGACAATGATCTTGCGACCGGTCAGGCCCGCATCA
>CALFYB010000193.1 GCA_937952995.1 uncultured Caulobacteraceae bacterium | reverse complement strand
TGATTGCCGAAACCGGCGCAGGCCAACACGGTGTGGCCACCGCCACCATTTGCGCGCGCTACGGACTTGAGTGCGTGGTGTACATGGGTGCCGAAGACGTCAAACGTCAAAGCCCCAATGTGTACCGCATGAAACTCGCCATTCCTGGCGAAAAGCCGCTTTACAGCAACTAATCACAGGACAAGGGAGTCATGCCTATGAACCGCCGCAACGCTCTGAAGTCGGCCGCCGCCGTAGCCTTTGCCGCCGCCGGACTGGCCAGCAAAGCTGGTGCCCAGACCACCAAATCCTCGGGCAAGCTGCCGATCGTGCTCTATTGCGACCTTAAGGTTGATCCAGCCCGTCAGCAGGAGATGCTCGATCACTTCCACAACAAGTTCAAACCTGCTGGCGCGAAGTTCGAAGGCTTTATCGATCTGAAGATGCTCAAGCTGCGCACCCTGATCCAAGGCGACAAGCTGCCAGAGGGTGTCACCTATCGCTTCCAGTTGACCTATCAGAACGAAGAGCTTCGTCAGAAGTGGATCGCCTCGAAGGTCCATGCCGATCTTTGGCCCGGCATCGAGAACACCCTGACGGACAAGAACTTCCACGTCTCCTTGTTCGACGAAGTCTAACAACCGCCTCACGCTTGAAGGAGGGGAGCCATGGCTGCCATCAAAAACGTCAAGAACGTCCGCTGGATTTTGGTGTTCTGGATGTTCGTGGTTGCGGCCGTGTCCTATCTGGACCGCAACAATATCTCGATCGCTGCCTCGACGATCCAAAAGGAATTTGGGCTCAGTAATCTTCAACTGGGCGGCGTGTTCAGCGCCTTCGTCATGGGTTATGCCTTTAGCCAGCCCATTGCCGGTCGCATTGCCGACCGTTTTGGGCCCTATCGGGTTATTGCTGTCGGCATTGTTTGGTGGAGCGTCTTTACCAGCCTCACCGCCCTGACCCCTTCGGGTTATAGCTGGTCGCTTGTTGCGCTGATGGGTGTGCGGTTCTTGCTCGGCATTGGCGAGTCCGTGATTTTCCCAGCCAGCAACCGACTGGTCGCGGCTTGGTCACCAAGCCAAGAGCGCGGCCTGGCCAACGGTCTGATTTTTGCTGGCGTCGGGATTGGTGCGGGAATCGCCCCGCCTCTGATCACCTATATTCTCCTCAAACATGACTGGCATTGGGCCTTCTATATCAGCGCCCTCATCGGCCTTGTGGTGTTGGTTTTCTGGCTGGCTATCGTTCGCGACCGTCCAGAAGACCATCCGTGGGTAAGTGCGCAAGAGGCAGAGTTTATCCGCAAAGGCACTCAGGTTGGGGCCGTTAAGACCCTGCCGGTATCATGGCTGAAGATCGTCAAGGATCGCCAGGTCGCCCTGCTAACCTTGAGCTACTTCACCTACGGTTATGTGGCCTACATATTTTTCACGTGGTTTTTCAAATACCTATCGGCTGTTCGTGGGTTGGATTTGAAGGCTAGTGCGATTTACGGAATGCTGCCGTTCATGGCCATGGCCGTCTGTTCGCCCTTGGGCGGCATGTTGGCGGACTATTTGACCCCGCGCTTTGGCAAACGGGTCGGACGATGCTGGACCGCCGCTTTTGCACTTCTTTTGGCCGCTATCTTTGTCGCCTGCGCCACTCAAGTGGCCGATGCGCGGATCGCCAGCCTGTTTCTAGCGGGCGGGGCCGGGGCGCTCTACCTGTCTCAAAGCGCCTATTGGACCATCACCTCAGAAATGGGCGGTGGGTCTGCGGGGTCAGTGTCCGGCGTCATGAATATGGGCAATCAGATCGGCGGGGTGATTACCGCATCACTGACGCCCCTATTGGCTGACCGTTTTGGTTGGACCACATCCTTTGTCTTTGCCGCGGCCCTTTGCGCGGTTGGGGCGGTGGCGTGGCTGTTTATCGATCCTGATCATAAGCTCGTTGTTGATCCCGCCTGACGGCCCTTTGAACAGACCGAGCCGTAAGTGGAGACCCTCTGATGAAGCCCGCAAACGCTATCTTGCCCCTCGCCCTGATCCTTGCGGCTGCGAGCACTTCTGTGATTGCGCAGAGTGCAACGGACTGGTCCCACTATGGCTATGATGCCGGTGGCACTCGATTTTCGCCGCTGAAGCAGATCACACCTTCCAATGTCGGTCATCTCAAGCTGGCTTGGCGCTACGATATGCGCCCCGCCGGAGTAGCCAAGCCTGACCCCAAGGTACTCGAAGCACGCGCTCAGCAGGCTTGGAATGGGCAGACCGGCATCCGCGCCATGCCTATGCCCGGCGGGATCGTCTCGGCTGGCGCACCTAGCGGCGGTGCAGCCGCAGGACCGCCCCTGCCCCCGACCTCGGCCAGTGAATTCACGCCCATCGTGGTCAATGGAACCATGTTCCTTGGCACACCCTTTGGCCGCGTCGTTGCGTTAGATCCCGTCACGGGTAAGGAAAAGTGGACCTTTCAGCTCCCAAATAATGAGCCGATTGCCTCCGCCCGCGCGATCCGTGGGTTCCACTACTGGCCCGGTGACCGCAAAAATGGCCCTCGGCTGGTCATTGTTACCGTCAATATGAAGCTGTTCACGCTCGATCCGGCCAGCGGTAAGGTCAACAGCACCTATGGCCAAGAGGGCGTCTTAAACCTGCGCACACCCGACGTGATGGGTGCGTTCCCAAGCGGCCAGCTCGGCGGCAATGCCTTTCCCGTGATGTATAAGAACATCATTATCGTTGGCTCTCGCGGCCAGGAAAACCCTCCCAAGGGACCGCGCGGTGATGTTCGCGGCATCGATGTCCTGACCGGCCAGACCGTGTGGAAGTTCAATGCCATTCCCGAGCCGGGTGAGCCCAATTTTGGGTCCTGGCAAGGTGAAAGCTGGAAAGATCGCGCCGGTGTAAATACCTGGAACATGCTGACCGTTGATGAGGCGCGCGGCATTGTCTACCTGCCCTTCGCCGCCCCGGCCTATGACCGCGATGGCCGTGACCGCGTAGGCGATGGCCTTTATGGTAATTCTCTGGTGGCCGTGAATGCGGCGACGGGAAAATATCTCTGGCACTTCCAAACCGTTCACCACGACATTTGGGACGAGGACCTTCCAGCGGCCCCAACCCTTCTAGACGTCAAGCGCGATGGCAAGCTGATCCCAGCCGTGGCCGCAATGAACAAGACCGGCATCCTGTTCATCCTCGACCGAGTGACCGGAAAGCCGCTGTTTGACGTCGTGGAAACACCCGTTCCGGGCAGCAATCTGCCCGGTGAAGTCCCATCCCCCACGCAGCCTATTCCGGCCAAGCCCGTCCAACTGGCCCGCGCCAGTATCGATCTTCAAACCGACATTTCGGATGTCACGCCGGAACATGAGGCCTGGTGTAAGAAGTGGGTGGCTGACAATCGAATGGTTGGCACCAAGCGCTATCAACCCATCGGTTTCAATCAGGTCACCGTCATATTTCCGGGCAGCGGCGGCGGCGTCAACTATGGCGGCGGCGCGTTCGATAAGGCCAATGGCAACTACCTGATCAACATCACCAACCAAGGCAGCGTGGCGATCCTCGCCTATGCTCCGGATGGCAAGCTGGTGTCCGCGACCTCTGGCAACAGCTGGTTCTCCGATGTCCGCAACGGTGGCCTCCCCTGCCAAAAGGGACCATGGGGCGAGTTGATTGCAGTCAATGTCAGCACCGGCGACATTGCATGGCGCAGCACGCTGGGTGTTACCGATACCCTACCCGCAGACAAGCAACTGACTGGGCGGCCCAATATCGGCGGCCCGATTGTGACAGCCGGTGGATTGGTCTTTATCGCGGCGACCGATGATAAACGGTTCCGCGCCTTTGACGCCAAATCCGGCAAGCTTGCCTGGGAAACGCGTCTTGAGGCCTCCGGACATACCACGCCACTTACCTACCGCGGCTCGGATGGCAAACAATATGTCTCGCTTGTCGCCACGGGGGGATCCTACCTTGGATCTCCTGCGACCAGCGACTATCTGGTCACCTACGCCCTGAAATAGGCCTTCACGACGGAGTTCGTCTTGTCAGTTTCTCGTATTTTTCTCGTCGTTGGTATCGCATCCGCCTTCGTCGCTATGGCCGCAGTTGCAGCGCCCTCGCCTAGCGCCGCCCCGACCTCTGCTGCGCAGGCTCCCGCTCCAAAACCGGCGCAGACCGCATCTGCAACCGCGCGCTCAGGGGCTGAGATTTTGGAAACCAACTGCGCGGCTTGCCACGACACGGGCGTGATCACCGCAACGCCTCATACGGCTGAGGATTGGCCCGTCGTGGTCCAACGCATGATCGGCAATGGCGCAAATCTTTCGCCTGAAGATCGCGCGACCTTAGAGGCCTACCTCATCAATACCTATTCCACGCCGCATTAGCCCCAACCCTGTCAAAGGACCGAGCGATGAAAAAGCTATTAGCATCCATGGTTTTAGCGGCCTTGGCCACGAGCGTGAGCGCCCAAACTCCGCCTGCGCCCCAGAGCTCGCCTGCGCCTTTGACGGCAAGCCCGGCACCAACCCCTGCGCCTACTCTGGTTCGTGAACCGCCGTCCAATCTGCAGATGGGCATCGATGTCGATCGCTTCATCGGCGATCCCGCCAAGTCGATCACGCGCATTTCCCGCGAAACCATTATGACGCGGAACATCCTGACCGCCGGCGATCCTGAAAAGCCTGGCCGGGCAGGCGCGGTCCTACGCTACCGCAAGGAAGTGGTGTTGGGCACAATGCAGGCCGGAGAGGCTACTCCCCTATCGACCCTGCCCGAGCAACAGGTGATCTATGTCAAGGGCGGCCAAGGACGCATTGATGACGGGACCCAATATTGGGATCTGAAGGATGGCCTAGTCATCCTCATTCCACCCAATCGGCCACACCGTCTGACCAATACCGGAACGGTACCGCTGAAGATGATTATGATGTCAGCCCTTCCTCGGGCTGGTGTGACCTCTGTTCCCGGCATTTTGGTGCGTGACGTTAGCAAGATCCTCTATATCGAGCAGGGGGTTCACTGGACAAACCTATCCAAGTCCCCCCTGTCCGATGCGGGTGAGCGGTTCTTGATCGTCTATATGGGGCCTCACAGTATCGCTGGGCCCCATGCCCATACGCCTGAAACCGAAGAGGGCTGGGTCAAGATCACCGACGGTCCTGCGCTCATGCAGTTGGGTAGCGAAATCCGACCTTGGAACGCTGACGTAGGCCTTTTGTCACCCAATAATAGTCAGACCGTCCACGCTGCGATCAATCTTAGCGACGAGGTTCAGGCCTGGTTCTATTTCCAAGGCATGGGTCCAAATTCACCGCCTCCTCCGGGACCCGCCCCTGCGCCCACCAACGGCAAGCCGCCGGTGAATCCTGCGATTCCCAAATCTGCCATTGATGCGACAATTCCGGGCAAGCCTCTCATCGTTCCGACAAGCGCACGCCGATAGATCGATTTTGGGCACCATGATCGCCCTAGGGAAAGCCTCCTAGGGCGACGATGCGGGGGGACTGTGATCTTTTCAGCGCCTGCGTCATTTTTGTGAAAATCTTATCCCCGATGCCAAAACTGTGGCTGTAAACGGGATTGACAACGATTACATATCTCTAGAAACATGTCGCAAATACGACAAGTCTGTCATCAGGGGTGGAAAATGAAAACGATTTCAACCAGTCGATTGCTGCTTATGAGCGCCAGTGTCATGGCGATCGGAACTCAAGCCTTTGCTCAGACTGCAGAGCAAAAGCCAACGGACGTGCAAGAAATTGTCGTGACGGGTTCGCGCATCGTACGCAACGGTTATAGCGCACCAACGCCCATCACTGTGGCCACCGTTGAACAGCTGCAGGCGACCACCCCTTCCAACATTCCAGACGCGCTGAACAAGCTTCCGGCCTTCTCCGGTTCGCGTGGTCAACAGTCGCTCGGCAATGGTGCTAGCCCCAACCAAGGCAACTACCTCAATCTGCGCGCCTTCGGCATCGAACGCACCCTGGTTCTCCTCGACGGTCGCCGCGTCCCATCAAGCAACATCGCGGGCAATGTCGACACCAACACCCTGCCCCAGTTGCTGGTCCAGCGCGTCGATATCGTCACGGGCGGCGCTTCTGCTGTCTATGGCTCTGACGCCGTGACCGGTGTCATCAATTTCGTCCTCGACAAGAAGTTTACCGGCCTTAAGGGCGTGGTTCAGGGCGGCATCTCGGCCCAGAACGACGATCGCTCTTGGCGCGGCGGCCTTGCCGGTGGGGCTGATGTCTTCGATCGCG
>CALFYB010000192.1 GCA_937952995.1 uncultured Caulobacteraceae bacterium | reverse complement strand
AAAAGGGCGCGGGCCTGGGCAGAAGCCTCACGCTGCGAGGAGCGCGTATCGACTGCCCCTAGAAAGCTAGGATCGTGGCTGCGCGCAGACCGCCAAGCCTCCACCATAGATTCCGCCTGAACCGGGAAGGCCGACAGCAGCAGGATAGTGAGGGGGACACAGGCTCTTGCGGGCTTCATTTAGCCGTCTCCATTGGCCGTGCCGGGGCCTGATTTTGAAAGGCAAACTGGTAAAGGGCGGGCAGGAAAAACAAGGTCAAGAAGGTGGCGACCAACAGTCCGCCCATGGTGGAGTAGGCCATCGGTCCCCAAAATACAGACCGGCAAAGCGGGATCATGGCCAAGATGGCCGCAGCCGCAGTCAGTAATATGGGACGAACCCGGTGAAGGGTGGCGTCGACGATGGCCTCCCGAAGCACCATACCCTTCGCGGTCAGTTCATCGACGCGAGCGACCAAGATCACAGAATTTCGGATCACCATCCCAAAGAGGGAAAGGGACCCCAGCATCGCAACGAACCCAAATGGGATTTGGAAAAGAGCAAGGGTTGCGGCCACACCGATGAAGGCCAGGGGACCTGTCGCCAGGACAAGCAGCATTTTCTTGATGCTCTGCAGTTGGACCATCAACAAAAGGCAGATCAGGATAATGGCTATAGGAACGATCGAGAAAACCTGCGCTTGGCTGGTCGCGCTCTCTTCCTCTGAACCCCCGACCTTAAGTGTAGCGCCCTTGGGCAGTTTGGACTTGATGGCCTCTAGATCCGGTTTGATTGCAGCAAGAATTTGGGTGGGCTGAGCGCCATCCACATCTGCAAAGATTGTAATGGTCGCCTGACGATCGCGCCGCCAAAGGACCGAGGGTTCGGTGGACGGTACGAGGCGAGCCAGTTGAGACAGGGGGACATAGGCCCCAGATGCGGTGGGGATCTTCGCGTAGGGCAAGGTTTCGAGGTTGGTTCTTTCGCCTTCGGCAAGGCGAGCGCTCACCTCTATGGAACGGTCGCCTTCTCTCACAACCGTCAGTGGGGCACCGCCAAGTGAGCCCTGAAGAGCCTGTTTCAAGCTATCGTAATTGACCCCAAGCGCGCGTGCCTTGGCCTGATCAATAACCAGATGAACGGTCTTAAGGCGTTCACCGTAATCTGAGTTGATACCGCGCAAATGGGGCGTCGAGCGAAACAGTGCCTCAACCGCCTCAGCGCTTGGCCTGATCGCCTCATGATCATGTCCCATGATCCGAATTTGCAGCGGCTGGCCCACAGGGGGACCATTTTCCAATCCAGAAACCCGCCCTCGCAGTTCTGGAAAGCCGTTAGCTAAGGCCGCTTCAATCTTCTCGGCAACCCGCTCGCGGGCGGGCTCATCTTTTGTAACAATGACCAACTGGCCCAAGGCCACATCAGGGGTCTGGACGTCTAAAGGCAGATAGAATCGGGGTGCGCCGCCGCCGATATAGCTCGAAATATTGACGATATCGGCATTGCCCGCCAGGAGGGCCTCCATGCGCTTTGTCGACCGCTCGGTCGCAGCGAAACTGGCATTATGGGCCAGCCGCAAATCAACCATCAGTTCGGGCCGATCAGAGGCTGGGAAGAACTGCTTGGGAACAACCAAAGCGAACACTGCCACGCTTAGAGCAAAGGCTGCACCCGTCGCGCCCAGCACCAAAACCCGATTGTCCAGGCACCAACTCACGGCCTTTCTGAACTGGTCATATCCTCGTCCAGTGGGGGTATGTGAAGCCCCATGGTCAGAAGTCCCGGCCTTATGATCGGTAGGAACCTTCAAAATCTGAAAAGCCAAATAGGGCGTAACAAGCACCGCCACGATCCATGAGAGGATCAGCGAAATGGCCACCACTTGGAAAATCGAGCGGACATATTCACTGGCTGTACCGCCTGAAAAGCCGATCGGCAAAAATCCTACAATGGTGATCAAGGTCCCGATCAACATCGGGGTCGCCGTTGCGCCATAGGCGGAGACCGCAGCCTTGGCCTTGCTCCACCCCATTTCCAAATGGGACTCGATCGACTCCACAACAATCATGGCGTCATCGACCAGCAGTCCCAAGGCGATGATGAGGGCACCAAGTGATATCCGCTGAAGGTCGATCCCAAACACCTTCATGGCCGCAAAGGTGGCCCCCAAAACAAGCGGGATGCAAAGGGCCACCACAATGCCTGGCCGAAACCCTAAAGACAGGAAGCTTACAGCCATCACGATAATGACCGCCTCAGTGAGGGACTTAATGAACTCCCCGATCGCGGAATGGACCACAACCGTCTGATCGGCCACGGTGTGGATCTGAACCCCCAAAGGCAGCTCTTCCTGATAGGTCGCCATAATCTTGGTGAGGGACTTTCCAAGGTCCGTAATGCTTCCACCCTCACGCGCACTGATCGCCAGGCCGATAGCCTCCTTGCCATTGACGTGCATCTTAAGCTCGGGCGGGTCGATAAGGCCGCGTCGAACGATGGCAACATCACCCAATCGAACCGTGCGGCCGTCTGGGGTGGCCACGCCGATATTGCGGATTTGATCAAGAGACGCCAACGCGCCTGACACGGTAAGGGGAATGCGTTCGTTGTCCGTTTCGATCTGTCCCGCCGGTGCCACGCCATTGGTTGTAATGAGCGCTTGGGCTAAGGCCTGTGGGCCTATCCCGAGCGAGGCCAGTTTTTGGGATTCATATTCTACATAGATACGTTCGGCCTGATCGCCTTGAAACTCGACCTTGGCAACCTGAGGCAAGGCGCGGATACGGTTGCGTAACTCATCGGCATAGGCCTTAAGCTGGGGGTAGCTATAGCCATCTCCCGTCAAGGCATAGATGTTGCCAAAGGTGTCGCCAAAATCATCATTAAAGACTGGCCCATTGATGCCGCGCGGAAACTTGCCTTGCGCCTGAGCATCCGAAACGGTCTTGCGGACCCGGTACCAAACGTCGGGTACCTTAGCGGCGGCCGTATCGCTTCTTAGCTGCACAATAATGGTCGCAGACCCCGGCCGGGTGGAGCTCTTCGTATAGTCAATCTCCGGCACCGATTGCAGCGCCAGTTCAATCTTATCGGTAACCTGATCGGCCATCTCCGTCGTGGTTGCTCCGGGCCAGCCTGCAGCGACGATCATGGTTTTAATGGTAAATTCCGGGTCCTCCTTCTGACCCAGGGCCCCATAGGAAAAGACGCCCAATATGGCGATCAAAATGATCGAAAATAGGATGAAGGATCGATGGCGCAGGGCCCAATCAGACAGATTGAGGTTCATTGATCGCCGCCATGGGATGCGGGCATCTGCCTAACGGTCTGACCGGGATGAAGAATATGCACCCCGGCCACAACAACCTGCTCGCCAGGTTGCAGCCCCGAAGACACAAGGGCACTGGTCTTGTCTACCCCCGCAAGTGTCACAAGCCGGGAGGTAACAACCGATTTTTTGAAATCATAGATCCAAAGGCGCGGCGTAGCATCACGTTGATCCACTGCGGTTAAAGGCACGCGAAAGGTTGGCATGCCATCGGACCGAGCGACCTTGACCTGCGCAGTTTGGCCAAGCTTGATGATCTTGTCTGGAGCGGCAATTGAAATTCTGGCGTCGAAGGTCCGGGTTTGAGCATTAGCGACCGAAGACAGGGTACGAACCTGTCCGACATAGTTACGACTTGGGTCGGCCCACAAGGATATCGATATGGAGGGGGATGATCTAATCAGGTCCAATTGGTCTTCTGGAACGCTTATTGCGATTTCAAACCGCTTGGGATCCGACACGATCGCAACAGGCTGACCAGCGCTTACGACACTGCCCACTTCGGCTGTTACAGAGCTCAAAATGCCCCCGTAGGGCGCTTTCAAAACTGTGTAACCAAGCTGTCGTCCAGCCCCTTGCGTTTGGGCCCGGGTGCTTTGCAACTGAGCATCGGCGTAAGC
>CALFYB010000191.1 GCA_937952995.1 uncultured Caulobacteraceae bacterium | reverse complement strand
CGTCTGGTCGATCTGGCTTCCCGCGGGCTGTTTGAAAAGGTCGATGGGGGATACATCTTTCCGGTTCAGCGCGGTGACGCTGATTTCTCCCGCGACATCCGCGTCTACATGCTCGGAATGGCCAAGCGTACAATGGCCCGTCTGAAACAGCTTTTGCCGGATGCCGTCTAACGGCGGGTATTGGACCGATCGACTGACAGCGCCGACAGATCAATATTCCACCGCGCAGCCATAGGCCCGCGTTTCCGGCGTTCGAATCGCGCGTCCGGCCTTTAGATCGTCTAGGGCCGCGCTGATATGGTCCTTGCCGTCTGGCTTGGTCTGCTCCGGCACCTCATCGAGAGCCCCCTGATAGATCACCCGCCCCTGACCATCGATCATGACCATGCTGGGCGTGGTGCGGATACCATAGGGCCGCGCAAAGGCCCCGCCTTGGTCAAATAGAAAGCCTGTGACCACCGCGCCCGTGGCCTTGATCCGCGCCCTAGACTGGGCCGGTGTCAAAAAACCGGGCTTTCCCGGAGCGGAGGTGTTGATGGACAGCCACACAGCGCCTTGGCGCGCTGCACGGCGTTGCAGCCCCTGCATCAGGCCACGGCGGTACTTGTTGGCGGTATAGGGACAGACCGGACTGGTCCATTCCAAGATCACGGTCTTGCCGCGATAGTCGGACAGGCGGTGGGTTCGCCCATCGGCACCCGGCAGGGCCCGGTCCGGGGCCTGAGCTCCGATTTCGACCCGTCCAAGCCCGGGGTCAGCGCTTGCGACGCTGCCCCACGGACAAAGAAGGATCAGCAGGGCCGCAAGGACCCCGCCTGGTCGCCGCATCTTAGCCCTTTGGCGCGGCTGGGGTGGCTGCGACCGGAGCCGCCGTCGTCTTGTCACCGGTTGCGGCAGGCGCAGCAGGCTTGGACCGGCGGCTCTTATAGACCATGTCGAGCACGGCGCTGAGGCCTTCAGGGGTGATGTAGCCCTTGTTGGCCATATCGATCTTCTCGAAATTGGCGGCGATCATGGCCCCCATCCGACCCGTCGCTTCGGACTTTTCGAGCTTGCCATCCATATTGGTGTCCAAGATCCCGAACATCCGGTTCTTGTTTAGCAAGGCGTCGAAGTCATTCGGAGCGTCAGAGGTCTCACCGGCCCAGCGATAGCGCAGAGCCGTATAGAGCATCTCGTCAAAGGACTGGTCGCCCCATGGCACCGTGCGGTTCGGGTCTGGATTGGCCGGGTTCCGCTTGGAATTGTCATAGGTGTAGATGGCGATCAGCTTTGATCCGGCTGGAACATTGATCGGATCGGCAAATTGGAACTCCCGCTGCCAGTTGAAGTCATAGTGCGGCAGGGACAGGAGCAGCTTCTTGGCCCCATCGGGATACTGGATCCACAGCTGAGACGACGACCCGCGATAGTGGGCATGCGGGAAGGCCCCGTAGAGGATCGCGTCCTTGGGGAAGGTCAGATAGGCCGACTGCTGCCAGTTCTCTTCGTTCGGTGGGATCGTGATGTTCGGATTGGCGATCACCGAATTATGCATCATCTGCGATGGCTTCTTGTCATAGAAGTACAGCGCAATCTTGGACTTCTCGGTCACAGCCCGCCCAAAGGGGGTGTAGTGGTTCTGGAAGCCAATGGCACCGCCCGATGGCAGATAGACGCCAATATCGTCGGGCTGGACAATGGACTCGGCACCCACGGCATAGCCGCCGACCGACGCGCCCCACTGGCTCTCATTGGCCGGTTGGCCGGGAGCGGGCGGGGTGGTCAGATAGCCGGTTAGGATGTGGTGCACGGACTGACGATTATCGACCTTGACCGTCGAGGCGCGCAGCCACTTGCCCTCAGGCAGCGGGTTCAGCACGAAGGGACGCTGATAGTCGACAATGCCAGAGGCTGGAATGTCATAGGCCGGCAGGTCCAAGATCAGGTCCGGCTTGCCCAGAGGCCATTCTTCCGCCTGATAGGCCACAGCCGCGATTGGGTCGTCGCCCTCACCGCGCGGTGCGCCTGCCTCGATCCAGTGGACCAGGGTACGGATCTGTTCGCCGCTCAGGCTCTTATCGTCATGGAACTTGCCCACCGACGGATCGGCGCGCCAAGGCGGCATACGCTGGGTGCGCAGCACTTCGCGGATCATCGGCGAGAAGCTCTTGATGCGCTGATAGTTGGTCAGGGGCATGGGACCGATGCCACCGGGCTGGTGACAGGCGACGCACTTGGCCTGAATGATCGGCGCAATGTCGTGGGCATAGGAGACCTTGGCGGCGGCGACCTTGCTGTTGCCAGCAATGTCGATCAGGCAGCCTTCGGGGTTCTGCCAAGCCACCTTGGTGGTGTTGCCAGCCAAGAGCGCGGTCAGGGCATCGGCGGCCCAGGTCTTGGTCGCCTTGGCGCGCTGGCGCTCATAGGTCACGCGGTCGTCGATGGGACCGCGATAGATGACCTTCCAGGTCTTGGGCTGGATAATGATGACCTCAGCGGTGCGCGTGACGCCCAGCTGCTCGCCGACCAGTTGGTTGCGGTCCAACAGGATCGGCAGGTCATAGCCATAGGCCTTGGCTTCGGCCAAAATCTCTTCGCGCGTGTCGGCGGGGGTGGAGTTGAGCATCATGAACTCAACGCCCTTGCCCGCAAAAGACGACATCAGCGCCTTCACGGCTGGACCGGTGTTGCGGCAGATCGGACAACCATTCTGCACGGTGATGATCACCACCGCAGAGGCATCGCTCATCCGATAGAGCTCTTTGGACAGGAGGTTCTGGTCGGTCAGGCGGAAATTATCGACCTTGGCCGGACCCCAAGGCGTTTGCTCGCTGGCCACCAGGCTAGAGGGCGCGACGCCCTTGGTGGAGGTGATGCCGAAACCCATGACGGCCGCGGCGACGGCAAGCGCCATCCCAGCCCGAACCCAAATCTTGCTCATCGCGTGCTCTCGCCCCTGTCGGTGCCGCTGTCGCATGGTCGAGACGACGTCGATCCATTATCGCGGCATAAGCGCGCATTTTGCGCCAATTTTCACAGATCGCAAGCTGAAGATCGGCGTTGACGGTCCTTTGAACAGCGGTCTCTATGGTTGAACAACCAAGATCTCCGAAGGGGACGGTGCGATGGGTGAGGTTATGGACCGTAATTCGGACGAGCAGTCGGACCGTCTTGTCAACTCAGCGCCCTATGGTCTGCTGCTTCTTTTGACCGTGACCAACGCGCTCAACTTCGTTGATCGAAATTTACTCGCGAGTTTTGCCAACTATCTTAAGCCGGCTCTGAACCTCACCGACACGCAATATGGCCTTCTCACCGGTTTGGTTTTTCTGCTTTTCTATGCGGTGGCAGGGCTGTTCATGGGCATGCTCGCAGACCTATCCAATCGGCCAAAGCTGATCGCAGGAGCCATCGCCATCTGGAGCGTCCTGACCGCTGCATCCGGCGCGGCGCGAGGCTTTGTGTCCTTGGCGATACCGCGGGCCTTGATCGGTATCGGCGAGTCAGCCTTGACCCCTTCGGCCATGTCGTTGCTAGCGGACCGCTTTTCACGCTCGCGCATGGGTCTGGTCGCGGCCATCTACTATACGGGCGTTCCCATAGGCACTGGTGCGGGCTTGCTGCTTGCGGGCTATCTGGGACCCGCCATTGGCTGGCGCAACTGTTTCTATGCGCTTGGGGCCTTGGGACTGATCCTGTCGCTGCTGATGCTGACCGTTCATGAGCCGCGCAAGGTTCCGGTCCGGCAACCGGGCACGGGTATGGGCTTTGCCGCTCAAATCGCCCAGCTGATCGTTGCCTTGCGACGGTCGAGGGCGCTGGTCGCGACCATGTGCGGGGGTGTTGCGCTGCACTTTGCCGTCGGTGCCGCTCAGTTTGATCAACTTTGGTTCGTGGTCGAGCGTGGCTTTGAAAAGGGCGAGATCGCGCGCCTGTCGGGCTATGTCACCGTTGTGGCAGGCTTAGCGGGCAATCTTTTCGGCGGCATGTTGGGCGATTGGTGGCAGCGCCATATGAAGACCGGACGGCCGATGATGCTGTTCTGGATGATGCTGGCCATCATGCCACTTTCGATTGCCTATCGTCTGGCTGATCCGGGCAGCTTGATCTTCAACATCGGTCTAGGAATTGGCGTGTTCCAACTCGCTGCCTTCTATGGCCCGACCTTCTCCACCGTGCAGGAACTGGCCTCGAAAGACTCCCGCGCGACGGTGACGGGGTTCTATATCCTCTGCCTGAACTGCATTGGCATGGGTGTGGGCGTCACAGGTGCAGGATGGGCGATTGATCAGTTCCGTCAGGCTGGGTTTGCTGAGCCCTACACGGCGTCGGTTCTGGTTGGTGTCGGCCTATCGGCCTTGGCCCTTCCTGCCTTCTTCCTTGCCGGTTTGTGGTCCAAAGAGGATCGCGCCAAGATCGACGCGCAAGAGGCAGCCGCCTAACCTTACGCGCCCCCTGTCGGCGTGATAGCAAGAGCCATGCTCTATCTTGTCCTTAAGGCCCTGATCTCTGGCCTCATCATCGCCATCGTGTCCGAGGTGGCCAAGCGCCAGCCTGGCTTTGGGGCCCTGATCGCCTCTTTGCCGCTGGTCTCGATCCTCGGCATGATCTGGCTTTGGCGTGGGGGACAGTCCTCTAGCCTTATCGCGGATCACGTTGAAGCGACGGTCTGGTATGTCCTGCCGTCTTTGCCGATGTTCCTTTTGATCCCGGCCCTCTTGCGGCGCGGCATCGGGTTTTGGCCCGCCCTGGCCGCAGGCTGCCTGCTCACCATCGGCCTCTATGCCCTGATGACTTGGATCGGCCCACGTTTTGGTTTGAAGCTTTAAGCCAACGGGAAAGCCTGCAGCCACCTAGGAGCGAGGACGCTAGACCATTTTCCCCTTAAGCTCTTGGTTTTGCGATAGGCTACAGTCCAAACTAGCTGGTATCTTGGTTCCAGACTGTAACCCGAGGCGCTGACATTGCACGAAACGCCTTTGATCGCGATCATCACAGCGGGCTTTGGCATAGCCTTTGTTCTGGGTCTGTTAGCCCAGCGGCTGAGGCTGTCGCCCTTGGTCGGCTATTTGCTGGCTGGGGTCGTGGTCGGCCCCTTTACCCCCGGCTGGGTCGCGGACCCCAAGCTCGCTACTGAGCTGGCAGAGATCGGCGTGATCTTGCTGATGTTCGGCGTCGGCCTGCATTTCTCCCTTAAGGACCTGCTGTCCGTTCGGATGGTCGCCATCCCCGGAGCCTTGGGGCAGATGGCGGTCACCACAGGTCTCGGCTTCCTATTGAGCCGAGCCTTCGGATGGTCACCGGCGGCGGGTCTGGTCTTCGGCCTGTCGCTTTCAGTCGCCAGTACGGTGGTACTGCTACGCACCTTGCAGAGCCGCCGGATCATGCAGACCGAGCGGGGCCGCATCGCCATGGGCTGGCTGATCATCGAGGATCTGGTCATGGTCCTCGCTCTGGTTCTTTTGCCGGTACTGGCCCAGTCCCTCAGCCATCCCGAACAGTCGGCGAGCAGCCTGATCCTGGCGCTGGCCCAAACCCTTGGAAAGGTCGCCGCCTTCATTGCCTTCATGCTGATCGTGGGCAAGCGCGTGATCCCGCTGGTCCTGCATTATGTGGCCCATACCGGCTCGCGGGAGCTGTTTCGATTGGCCGTTCTGGCGATCGCCATGGGGATAGCCTTTGGGGCCTCCGCCCTGTTCGACGTGTCCTTCGCGTTGGGCGCATTCTTCGCTGGCATGATCTTGAGCGAGTCGGAGCTGAGCCAGCGTGCGGCAGAAGAGACACTCCCCCTGCGCGATGCCTTTGCCGTGCTGTTCTTCGTGTCGGTGGGGATGTTGTTCAACCCGATGGTCCTGATTTCCCATCCTTGGCACTTGCTGGGGACCGTGGCGATCATTCTGGCGGGCAAGTTCGGGGTGTCACTGGCCCTGCTACATCTGGCGGGACGCAAGGGCGAGACGGCCTTCACCGTGGCGGGTAGCCTGGCTCAGATCGGCGAGTTCTCGTTTATCCTGTCGGGGTTGGGTGTTGGCTTGGGGCTGCTGCCGCAAGAGGGACGGGACCTCATCCTGGCCGCAGCCATTGTCTCGATCATCGCCAATCCGCCACTGCTGGCCCTAGCCTTGAGGATCTCTGACCACCAAGCGGCTCAGCAGGCGAAGGCTGCGCAGATGGCGATTTCGCCCTTGATGGGTCACACCATCCTGATTGGTTTTGGCAGTGTCGGTTCGGCGGTCGCTGAGGGCCTCTCGGCGGCTGGCATGCCTGTTCTGGTGATTGACAACAGCGACGATGCCGTGGGCAAGGCGATCGCGGCGGGTTTTGAGGCCATTGGCGGTAATGCAGCCGATCCCAGCGTCCTTCGCCGGGCCAATCTGGCCGATGCGTCGCGCCTGATCGTCGCCATTCCAAACGCCTTTGAGGCTGGGCAAATTGTCGAGCAGGCGCATCGGGCCAATCCCGCGCTGTCGGTGGTGGCCAGAGCCCATTCCGAACCGGAGGTCGAGCACCTGACCAGTCTTGGCGCCAGTCTGACGATCCTTGACGAGCGCGAATTGGCGCGTGGCATATTGGACCGTGCCATCCCCAGCGTGCTTCCGAAAGCCTGAGGAGCAAAAGCAATGAGCCGCAGGCTTCAGGCCGGGTACCCTAAGGCTTAGCGCCCCATCGAATTTTCGCATGGTGGCACATTGATCATTGTCACAAAGCACGTGACGCGAGACACAGGATAGTAAGAGGTTCGTTGGTCCAAAGGGCCCGCCGGAGGGGCTAATGGCGTCGAAAACAACCAATTTGGTCGCGGACTGGGACCCAAATCGGGCCGCCGAGATCATCAATGCCCATCTGGGCCTCGAAGGTCCGGCCCTGCCGATCCTGCACGGTCTGCAAGCCGCCTTCGGCTGTGTGCCATCTGAGGCCATCCCGATGGTCGCTAAGGCCCTGAACCGCAGCCGTGCCGAGATCCACGGCGTCGTCACCTTCTATCACGACTTCCGCGACGCCCCGGCGGGCAAGACCGTGGTCAAGCTCTGCCGCGCTGAGGCCTGTCAGGCCGTCGGAGGCCGCGAGGCTGCAACCTTCCTCTTGGCCTCTTTGGGCATCGGATGGGGCGAGACGACCCTTGACGGGGCGATCACGGTCGAGCCGGTCTATTGTCTTGGCCTCTGCGCCGCCGCCCCTGCGGCTCTGGTCAATGGCGAGCCCCATGGCCGCCTCGATGGCATGAGCCTGATCGAGGCCGTGGCCGAGGAAACCCGGCCATGATCCGCCTTTTTGTCCCCAAGGATGTCTCGGCCCTCGCGGTGGGTGCCGACCGCGTCGCCAAGGCTCTGCGCGAACAGGCGGGCGAGGCCGTGCAGATCGTGCGCACCGGCTCGCGCGGCATGACCTGGCTGGAGCCGTTGGTTGAGGTCGAGACCGCTCAAGGCCGCATCGCCTATGGGCCAGTGGCCCCCGCCGACGTGCCCGGACTATTGGCAGCGGGCCTGCTGAGCGGCGCGGATCACCCCCTGCGCATCGGCCGTCCTGAAGACCATCCGTTCATGGCCCGCCAGACGCGCCTGACCTTTGCCCGCTGCGGCATTGTCGATCCCCTGTCGCTGGACGACTACCGCGCCCATGGCGGTCTGCAGGGCCTGACCAAGGCTTTGGCCATGACGCCTGAGGCGGTGGTGGCCGAGGTCACGGCCTCTGGCCTGCGCGGACGCGGCGGGGCGGGCTTTCCGACCGGCATCAAGTGGAAGACCGTCGCCGACGCTGCGGCGGACCGCAAATATATCGTCTGCAATGCCGACGAGGGCGACAGCGGCACCTTTGCTGACCGCATGGTGCTGGAAGGCGATCCCTTCTGCCTGATCGAGGGCATGGTCATTGCCGGTCTCGCGGTCGGCGCGACCAAGGGCTTTGTCTATTCGCGCTCAGAATATCCCCACGCCAATGTCACCTTCGCCGAGGCCTTGGTCCTGGCGCACGAGGCCGGACTGATCGGCCCCGATGTTCTGGGTTCTGGCCGGACCTTTGAGCTGGAGCT
The DNA here is from genome assembly GCA_937952995.1 of uncultured Caulobacteraceae bacterium. Lineage (GTDB taxonomy): Bacteria > Pseudomonadota > Alphaproteobacteria > Caulobacterales > Caulobacteraceae > CAISGS01. The sequence goes on along the minus strand of CALFYB010000191.1, from coordinate 132 downwards.
TCGTGTTGGGGCCGGGGCCTATGTCTGCGGCGAGGAAACCGCCCTTCTGGAAAGCCTCGAAGGTAAGCGCGGCATGGTGCGGGCCAAGCCGCCCCTGCCAGCCCATGTCGGCCTGTTTGGCAAGCCGACCGT
>CALFYB010000190.1 GCA_937952995.1 uncultured Caulobacteraceae bacterium | reverse complement strand
CGGCCTGAGGATTGGCGCGGTCGAGCACGAAAATCACCTGACCGGCTTTGACCTGATCATTTTCCTTGATCAGCATATTGATCACCCGCCCGGTCGTGCTGGTGCTAATCGGCACCCGCGCGGACTGGACATAGGCATTGTCGGTTTCCTGATAGCGGCCCGCCGTCAGCATGAACCAGGCGATGGCCCCGAGCAGTGCTGCAGGAACAGCGATCAGGATCAGGACGCGATAGCGGCGCATGAAGCCTTGCGCGCTATTAGCCTCAGCCGTGTTCGTCATCTTCACATCTCCTACTCGGCTGAACCAATTTTCATATCGACCAGTCGGTCGCGCAGGCGCGTCAAAAGCCCATGCAATTGCAGGACCTCGTCATCGCTGTGGCCGCTGTAACAGTCATCTCGGATCTCACGCGCCATCGCCATCATGGTTGGCAGCAGCTCAATCGAGGTTTGGGTGAGAAAGACACACCATTTGCGGCGGTCATCAGGATCGGCGCGGCGCTCGACGTGACCGGAGCGTTCCAGCCGGTCAACCGCCTCGCCCACAGCCACGCGGCTGATCTCCAGCTTGTGGGCCAAGGCGGCTTGGGTCTGACCATCTTCACGCGACAGATAGGCCAGCACCCGCCAGGTCGCGCCCGTCAGGCCCATGGCCCGCATCCGCTGATCAAAGGCCAGACGCAGCAGTCGCGTGACCTCGGCCAGAACAAAGCCGGTATCAACACGTGCTTCATCTGCCGATGGTACGAGATCAAGAGCCAAATCGGACACCTTTGGTGGAAACCCTTCCAATTGCGAAAGACCCTTATCATAAGGTCCCTTACAAATGAAAGCCTAAAGGCACCGGTCTTTTGTCGCGCGCCTTTAGCGCCTTTCGACTAGAGTTGGCCCGGACATGGACAACCAAAGATGACCCCAATGAACCAGCCGAAACGGCCCGTCTCCACCCTCTTGAAAATTGCCCCTTGGGCCTTGGGGGTCGCGATCATGCTCGCGCCGCTCATCGCGATGCAATTCACCGATCAGGTGGCATGGACTTTGGCTGATTTCGCATTCTTGGCGGTGATGCTGTTGGGCAGCGTAGCGGCCTATAGCTTAGCCGTGCGCATCACACCGGGACTGAGTTTTAAGGCAGGCGTCGGCTTGGCCCTGTTGGCGAGCTTTGCCCTGATCTGGATAAACCTTGCCGTTGGCATCATCGGCAACGAGGATAACCCGGCCAACCGGATCTTCAGCAGTATCCTTGTCGTCGAGATTGCTGGCACCCTTATTGCGCGCTTTAGACCTCGCGGCATGGCTTGGACGATGGTCGCGACGGCAACAACGCAATTGGCCGTCTCACTAATTCTGTTCGCTCAAGGGTTTGGGGCAACCTTTGTCCTGACCGGCATATTCATGATCGTATGGCTGAGTGCCGCTTGGCTGTTTCGCCGGGCCGCAAACCAGGCCCTCTATACCCAGCCCTAACGCGCCCGCCGAGGCTCCCATGATGTCACGGCCACACCAATGGCCGTTCCAAGACCCATGACCACCATGCCAAGCGAGACAACCGCGAACAGCGCCCAAGCGGGAGCCTGATTAGCCACGAGGATCCAACCGCCAATCGCGACAACCACCATTCTGGCGGTCCCGGCCAGTAGCGGGCCACCGATGCGGCCTGCACCTTGCGATGCAAAATAGAGCGCGAGGCTGAGGCCGAAAAAGGCGAAGGCTGGCCCGGCAAAATGCAGGTAAAGGGAGGCCGCGTGCTGGACCAGAGGGTCTCGCGTGAACATCGTCACCCAAAGCTCCGGCGCGATGCTGAGGAGCAGTCCGACGGAGCCCAAACCTGCCGCGCCCATGGCACCAGCCGTCCAAGCCACGCGCCGGGCTCGCGCCACATCTCCAAACCCGATAGCAAGGCCGACCATAGGAATGGAGGCCACGCCGACCGAGAAGGCCACGGGCACGAGCAGAAATTCCAACCGCGAGCCGATCCCGTAGCCTGCCAGGTTTTCAACGCCAAAGCGGGCGGCAATGGCGGTTACAATCAGGATCGTGCCGATGGTCTGGATGGGTGAGAGCAAGGCGGGGGCACCCACGCGAAGAATGTCAGCAAAGAGGTCCGTTCGGATGCCGCCTGAAAATTTGAGCCGCACCTTGGCGCGGGACGATCTCAAGAGACTGAACAGCAAGATTACACTGACAGTTGAAGTGGCGATTTGAGCAAGGCCAACACCGACAATGCCGAGCTTGGGCGCAGGGCCCCAACCAAAGCAAAGGGTACCGCCCAATAGAATCTGCAGCAGCGCTCCCCCCATCATAACAACGGAGGGACCAATCATATTGCCGGATCCCCGCAGGATCGAGGCAAGGATATTCATCATCCAGAGCACGGCAGCGGCGGAAAACACGATGCCAGCATAGAGGACCGCGAGCTTCAAGGTTTCGCCCCGCCCCCCTAAAAGATAAAAGATGGGATTGCCAAACCCGACCAGCAGGGTCGTGAAAAATAGCCCCATAGCCAGACCAATAATGACCGAATGCAGGGCCAAGCGCTCGGCCCGTTCGACATCGCCTGCGCCCAAGGCACGGCTGATGGCCGAGGACACACCCCCGCCCATTGCCCCTGCGCTCATCATCCCCATCAGCATGATCAAGGGCAGGACCAGAGCCGATGCCGCGAGAGCACCGATGCCCAACCGGCCAAGATAGACGGTCTCAGTGATGGAAACCGCCGTTGTCGCCATCATCCCAAGCAGGTTTGGAGCCGCCAGCTTGGCCAGCGTCGACATCACCGGGGCGATCAGCAGCGGATGCACGGTGGGAGTGTCGCTCGCTTGCGGCGACAGGGGTTGGGTCTGTGTCATTCCAAGGCCAATCGCGCTCTGGTGATTTTTGCTCAGCCTCTCGATCACACGGCCCGCTTGAGCCGCATGATCGTAAGACTATGGGGTCGGCCGTTTTAGAACCGCTGCGCCCCGTCGAGGCGGATGGTCGTGCCATTGAGGAAATCGTTGGCAACGATGTGGGCGGCGAGGATGCCGTACTCGTCCGGGTCGCCCATCCGGTGAGGATTAGGCACCATCGGTCCCCATTTGGCCTGAGCCTGCTCGTCGGTCATGACGCTGGAATAGGCCAGCGTCAGGAAGGTGCCCGGCGCGATGGAAACAGCGCGGATGCCGATGGGGGCGAGGTCGCGGGCGATGGTCAAGGTCATGCCGATGATGCCGCCCTTGGCCGCGGAATAGGCCGCCTGCCCGGCCTGGCCCTCATAGCCTGCGATGGAGGCGGTATTGATGATCACGCCGCGCTGGTCCGAGGCCAGAGGCTCGTTCTTGGCCATGGCTTCCGCCGCGATGCTGGTCACGGCAAAGGCGCTGTTGAGATAGACATTCACCGTATGGGCAAACTGTGACAGCG
>CALFYB010000189.1 GCA_937952995.1 uncultured Caulobacteraceae bacterium | reverse complement strand
CCCTCTGGCCAAAGAGACCCCGCGTCTCTTGGCCCTGAGGTTAGCCCATGGCAAAGCCATAGCGGCCTCATCGCGCAATCAGGGGGCGTTCGTGATTGGTGCGGACACCGTGGTCGCCGTCGGCCGCAGGGTCCTGCCGAAAGCCGAGACCGAAGCTCAAGCGCGTCATTGCCTAGGACTGCTGTCCGGTCGGGGCCATCGCGTCATGACCGGCCTTTGCGTTCTGTCTCCGGATGGACGGCACGCCCAGCGTTTGGTAGAAACCCGCTTAACCTTTAAGCGCCTGTCTAAGGATGAAATCGAGGCCTACATCGCCAGCGGTGAATGGCATGGCAAGGCGGGTGGCTACGCCATTCAAGGCCGCGCTGGTGGTTTTGTCATCGAGTTGCAGGGCTCCTATCCGTCGGTGGTGGGATTGCCCCTCTATGAGACCCTTTGCCTGCTCGAAGGGCTCGGGTTTCGCCCACCGGCCCCTTCGACCTGATACCCAGTCGTGAACGCTCGCCGTCTCTATCTTGATGATGCGCCGGGAGAGCGGCGGGGTGTGGTCACGCTCGATGGCCGGCCAGAGCGTCTATTGATCCAGCGCAGTTCCATGCCCGGCCCGATCGCGGGCGAACAGTGGGCCGCGCGGGTACGGCGAATCGATCGCAGCCTCGCCACCGCCTTCTTGGATCTGGGCCAAGGGTCAGAAACCCTGCTGAACCTTACGGGCGACGCTCTACGGCTCACGGAAGGGGCCTTGATATCGGTCGCCATCACCAGTCCCGCCCGCCGAGGCAAGGGACCTGTTGCGCGTTTCACCGGTCTTGCGGAGGGGTTGCCCCGGTTGCTCGCGGCGGCACCGACCATTGAGGCGCAACTGAAGGTCTATGCGCCTGATCAAGCCATCATCACAGGGGCGTTGGCTCGTGAAGTCGCTGATCTTGCTGAATCGCAAGTCTTGGCCATAGAGCACGGCCTACCGGGCGGCGGCTCTATCGCTATCGAGACCACTCGAGCGCTCACCTCCATCGATGTCGATCTCGGAGCGAGAGGCGGCGGCGACCCACGGCGGGCCATGCGCCAAGCCAATCTTTCGGCAATTGCGCAGGCGGCTCGGTTGATCCGGCTTAAAGGGCTCGCGGGACTGGTCGTTTTTGATCTCATTGGTAAGGGGCAGGACGGCGACGCGATCAGCGGGGCGGTGAAATCTGCCTTCGCCCCGGATCAGCCGGGCGTTGTTGTCGGTCCAATCAGTCGGTTCGGTACGCTTGAATTGGCCATCCCGCGTCATCAGGCTCCGACAATGGAACTGCTTTGCGAAATAGACGGGCGATTCACAGCAGCGACGCTCGCCCTGCGATTGATGCGAATGGCTGAACAGGAGGGCCGCGCCGACCCTGGCGGGCGGTTGGCCCTCATCTGTGCGCCCGCTGTTGCCCAAGCGGCTGAGGTTTTTCTGCCTGACCTAGCGGCGAGAATCGGTCCGCGATATGATCTGCAACCCTTTGCCGAGGCTGTACCCAACCTTGGATTTGATCATCTGGATGTCAGAATCACATGACGGCGGCCTGTCCTCAATGTCGTAAGCCGGTTGATCCGGCCTACAGACCCTTTTGCTCTAAGCGATGTGCGGATGTTGATCTCAATCGTTGGCTGACCGGGGCCTATGTCATTCCGGGCTCTAAACATACCGAGGGCGACGGTGAATCAGACGAGGATCAAGGGCCTGATCGGGATGAGTGGTCCGACGAATAGGCTCGCAGTACGGTCCTGGCCTAAATCGGCTTCTCTGTGGAGGAAGGTACAAAACCTGTCTCAGAGGCCTTTTGGATGCTGGACAGGCTGCAGCGCCTGACCTATAGACCTCGCCTCCGCAGACGAAGCGGATCATCGCAGGGTCCCTTTGGGACGCCTCGTAGGCCTGGGTAGCTCAGTTGGTAGAGCAGCGGATTGAAAATCCGCGTGTCGGTGGTTCGAATCCGCCCCCAGGCACCATTTTTTCCAATAAATATCATCCCGGCAACGTGTTCGAGCCAACTTGGTTTGATGGCTCTGTTCATTCTTCGAGCCGGACCGTCTCATCCATGGTCGCCCCCGTATTTTGAGTGTTTCCATCTTAAGCGGCGGAATGCATCGGATCCCCGCCTAGGTCGCACATCGAAGATCAATTGGAGGCGCAGGATTAGGCGGGTCTGACTTAAAATGAGCACGCGCAGCCCCGAAATTTTGCTGCATTGCGATAATATGAAGCGGAAATTTAGCCCAATCCCTAACCCACAAGACATTTTAGCGATTGTGCATCGCAGCATCCGTAAAATGTCATTGCATAAGCCAAAAAAGAATCCCTTCGCGAAGGCCTTGACGATGCTGAAAGGGGTTGCCAAAGACCCCTTACCGCAAGTCTAACTTAGCGGTAAGGTTTCTCAGTCTTCCGGGACTAGGGGCCGCGTTCTGTTGAGTTGGGGTCCGGGTTGCAAGACTGGGTAGCCCCGTTTCAGTGGAATGCAGACAGCAGCCCTGCCTACGACCCAAGGCTTGCCCTTGACGAGTGGCAGAACATTTTTCAGTAGGGTGGACACGCTCTCGCGCGACGACCCTTTCGGTCCTAACGTGCTAGACCAATCAGGAACTGGCGACAGATGCTCGACAACAAACGAATGACCCCCATCATCGCTCTCTTCGGCGCCATGGCGCTGATGGCGAGCACGCCGGCCTTCGCACAGACGGCCGATCAACCCGCTGCCGCCGCTGCTGAAGCCGCGCCTGCAGCCGCAACCGAAGCCGCTCCGGCAGCTTCAGCTGGCTCACCAGCGCCTGTCACCATTGACAGCCACGGCGGTAAGCTGACCCCAATCACCATGTTCCTTGACGCCGAACCCGTCGTTAAGGTCGTCATGATCGGTCTGGCCTTGGCCTCGGTGTTCTCTTGGACACTGCTGATCACCAAGCTCTTGGAATTCGGTGCGCTGATCAAAGCCTCCGACAACTTCGTGGAAGCTTTCCGCTCCGCCAAGTCGATCGACGAAATGGGCAAGATCGCAGGATCTGACGATTTCGTTGGTAACCCGCTGGCCGACATGGCCTCCGCAGCTTGCATGGAAATCGTGCTTTCGCGTCAAGCTGGTCTTAAGATCGGCGGCGAACACCGTGAATCAACCGTCCTGCGGGCTAGCTCTGCAGTGTCCGCGGTTCAGGGTTCCTTGGCTAAGCGCCTCTCGAACGGCATGCAGTTCCTCGCTTCCGTCGCCTCGTCCGGTCCGTTCATCGGTCTGTTCGGTACGGTTTACGGCATCATGAACTCGTTCATCGGTATTGCGAACACCAACACGACCAACCTGGCCGTCGTCGCCCCCGGCATCGCCGAAGCGCTTCTCGCCACCGGTATCGGCCTGTTCGCGGCTATTCCATCGATGATCTTCTACAACTACTTCCAGACCCGGATCTCCGCCTACGGCACCCGTTCTGAAGGCTTCGTTGTGGAACTGCTCAATGCGATGTCACGTCAACTCGACAAAGGGGCCTGACATCCATGGCCGCCAAACTTTCAAAGTCGGGCGGGAGTAGGTTCGATCTTGGGCAGAATGCCGACATCAATGTGACACCTCTGGTGGACGTGATGTTGGTTCTGCTGATCATCTTCATGGTGGCAGCTCCGCTCGCCACTGTGTCGGTGGTCGTTAGTCTGCCCACGGCCGTTGCCAAGCCCAGTCAGAACCCGCCCAAGCCGGTGTATATTTCGATCCAGGAATCTGGTGACGTGTACATTGGGGACTTCATTACCTCCGCGGAAACATTGGGCGATGACCTCAAAAAGCAGATTGGACGACGCGACCCTACCAAAGAGCGCATCTTCATTCGGGCTGATAAGAACACCTCTTACGGTGATTTTATGGGCGTGATGAATGGGCTCCAGGATAACGGGTTCTATAGCGTCGCACTGATCGGCGAAGACAACTCGAAGTAAGGGCTGCGCATGGCTGAAGAACAGCAAGACGTTGCCCATCCGGTGCACAACCCCTTCGACGGGGCGGTCCGTAAGAAACGTAGTACGGGCACTACGGTCGCGATCACGGTCTCGATGATCTTCCACGGACTGCTCGGACTTTACCTCTGGAAGGTGAAGTTCGAACCCAAGATGCAGGAGTACTCGGACGAAGCGACGAAGGTGGACATCTATAAGCCACCTCCGCCGCCACCGCCGCCTCCACCGCCGGACAATAAACCGCCGCCGCCGCCTAAGCTGCAGCCGCGTCCCCCAGTGGCCCCGCCACCTGACGTGACGCCGCCGCCGCCGTTGGAGGTTCCACCGGTGAAGAAGGAAGATAAGGTAGAAGCCCGGCCCAAGGTGGTCGATGCTCCTCCCCCTCCTGCTCCGCCAGTGGTGTCGAACCCGACCTGGACCCGCAAGCCTAACGGCGATGACTACGCCCGGTTCTATCCGGAACGTGCTCAGCGGCTCGAGAAAGAAGGTTCGGCGACCATCAAGTGCGTGGTGACGACGAAGGGCGCTCTGGTAAACTGCCAAGTGCTCGCAGAAGATCCCGCCGACTTCGGCTTCGGGGAAGCGACGAAAAAGGTCGCAAGCCTCTGGAAGATGAAGCCACAGTTGGTGGACGGTAACCCGGTCGAAGCCACCTGGCAGACCCGTATTCGTTGGGTTCTCCCACGATAGGATCTACCGGTCTTTGACCAGACAGAACGCCCCGAGGGTCCGCCCTCGGGGTTTTTTGTTATCTAGATTTCGGTTGGCTCTGTGCCGGTGCCTCTAGCGCTCATCTGGCACCTCTTCTATGTTGGGCCCGACTTCAGGTGCGCAGACCCTTGGATTTTTGCTTATGTGCCTCACCGACCATCATGACCACGGCCATAGCGGCCAAATCCGGCCGGCTTTGCGCCTGTCGCGGCGCGATCTGGTTCGGGGGCTAGCGGCCGGGACCGTCGTCGCCTTTACGGCGGGCTGTTCTTACAATGCCGAGCTTGGCCGCGATCAGCTGTTGATGGTTAGCGATGAGCAGTTGGTCCAGCTGTCACTGACCGCATGGCGCGATGCGCTCCGCACACAGAAACTGTCGCAAGATCGGGAGATGAACCGCCGCGTGCGATCGGTCGGTCAGCGGATCGTTGAGGCGGCTGGGCGCGGCGCGCAGCCTTGGGAATATGCGGTTTTTGACAATCCAGAGGCCAATGCCTTCGTGCTCCCCGGCAACAAGGTCGGGGTCAATAGCGGGCTGTTCAAGGCCGTGGTCAATGACGATCAGTTGGCCGCAGTCTTGGGCCATGAAACCGGCCACGTCACGGCGCATCATGCTGCAGAGCGGGTGTCTCAGACCATGGTCGCTCAGGTCGGACTAGCCGCAGCGGACCTCGCCGTTGCCAACAGTGATGCTAAGCATGGCAAGGAGATTGCCGCAGTCTTGGGCGCAGGTGTGCAGTTCGGCGTCCTGATGCCGTTTTCGCGCCAGCACGAACTGGAGGCTGACCGGATCGGTGTCGATTTCATGCACACCGCTGGCTTCAGGCCCGTTGAGGCCCTGCACCTGTGGCAGAATATGGCGGCTGAGCGGACCCAAAAGGCCCCGCCTCAGTGGCTATCGACCCATCCGTCAGACCAGACGCGAATGTCTGCGCTGCAAGCCTATCTGACCCAGCGCGGTTGGCTGTCCGACGACTTAGCCCGCCAGATCTAGCCCCTTGGCTTTCAGCCAATCGGATAGGTGTTCATTGACCTTCTCCGGCGCTTCTTGCTGAACCCAGTGAGACACATTGGGCAGGCGGTGCAGGGTGAAATCACTGACATAGGGACCATATCCCTCGGTCAAGCTAATGCTGAGGGCGGTATCCTCCTCGCCCCAAATCATCACCGTCGGCACCTCGATCTTGGCCGCAAGCCCGGGCCCATAGGCGGCGAGGGTTTTGGTGTTGGCCCGGTAATAGTTGATCATGGCGGTCATGGCCCCGGGCTGAAGGGCATTTTGCTGATAGTGGTCGAGCACCTCTTTGGGGAAGCGCGATTTGTCGATGGCCATGCCGACAAAGGCCTGACCGATGGCCCTAGCCCCCTTGGCGGTCATCATTAGCTCGGGCAGCACGGGCAGTTGGAAAAATAGGGCGTACCAGCTCTTCTTGCGCTGCTCCCAGCCCTTTTGCAGGCCGGTCAGGAACACGGCCGGGTGGGGCACATTCATGATCACCAGCCCATCAAGGGCGCGGGTCTTTTCGATTGCGAAGGTCCAGGCGATGATCGCGCCCCAGTCATGAGCGACCAGCAGACGGCGCTTGGCCCCCAAAGCATCATAGAGCGCAGCGGTATCAGCGATCAGATTGGGCAGCTCGTAGTCCTTCTTATGAGCAGGGCGCGTGGTGCCGCCATAGCCGCGCAGGTCCGGGGCCACCGCCCGCCATCCCTTGGCGGCCAAGAGGGGCAATTGCTCGCGCCAGCTAAAGCGGCTTTCCGGAAAGCCATGCAGGCAAAGGGCGATATTGTCCCCTTCACCGCACTCATCGATGGTGAAGGTCAGGCCATTGGCTTCGATCTGCCGAGTCCGGATCTCATACATGCTATTTCGCCCCTAATTTTGCCGTTCAGAATGGCGGCTTGGCCTGCGCGAAGCAAGAGATTGAACGCAATCGTCTCGAACCTGCAAACGGCGGCTTGATCCCAGCCGCCATGCCGACTAAAACGCCCTCTCTCGCGATGCGAGCCGCCTTAGCTCAGTTGGTTAGAGCGCCGGTTTGTGGAACCGGAGGTCCTCAGTTCAAGCCTGAGAGGCGGTACCATCCCAAAATCCACAGCCCCTTGAGATGAGACGCGGTCAGCGGTCCATGTTGCGCGACTGGATCTGAGCATCCGAGCCAGCCAGTGCCGCCATCCCCTGTCCAATTAGCCACGTCCGCGCCTCTGGATCGTCCTTCAATTCGGCATCCCAAAAGGCTAGGCTTGAGGCCTTGATCAGTTGCCGAAACCGTTCGTCCTTGGGTTTGCTAAAGCCCATCTCTTGGCGGCCTGAAAAGACCAGATGGTCGGCACCATTGAGCACGACCAAGGCCGACGGTGCGCGCTTCATCGCCAAGTAGGGCTTTTGCCGTTCCGAGGCCTCTAGGACCTTACCATTGAGCGTTTGGCCATCATCCGAGCCGGTGAGGAACAGGAAGGGGCGGGTAATATCGCCAAAGGCATCGGCATTGTGCCCGTCCGCAGCCCCTGCGGGGCTCATAGCCAGAAAGGCCTTAAATTCGGGGTGACCCATTTTCCGACCCCGAGCGAAGGCCTGCCCAGCCATGGCTTGGGTGGTCGTTGCGCCGTAGGAATGGCCTGACATGCCGATACGGGTCAGATCGATCCGGTCCTTTAGGGCTCCGGGCTGACGATCAAGGCTGTGGAGCGCGAAGACTGCCAGATAAATATCTTGGAACCGGTCCATCGCGCTTTGCGGCGACACGGCCTTGCGGATTTCAGCGCTGATGTTCGGATTTTTTAGATCAGGGCGTTGGCCGCCCCAGATGCTTAGGTCTGAGCCTGGATGCTGCACATTCAACACCACATAGCCATGGCTCACCAGATGGTCGGCATAGTAGGCGGCGCTCTCCTTCGAACCGCCAAGGTCGTGCGAAAAAATCACCACAGGCAGACGGCCGGGCGCATCCTTGGGATAGCGGATCAGGAACGGGATGAGACGCGCACGGCGATCATCTTTCCAAGCCCCTTCGGCGGCTTGCACCGTGTAGGGGCCCGGTTGGTCATAGGCCTTGCTGGCCTTGTCTTGCTGCACCGAAGGTGGGGCGATCGTCTGGGTAAGGGCGGGGCCGCTGATAAGGCCCGCCGTCAAGTTGATGGCCAAGGCCGACGCGATGTGTAGGGCACGCGACATCCTCAATTCCGCCTTCAGCACCCTCTTGCACGGGATGCTATAGCGAACTCTCTTCTGAAACCGACCAAAAGACTAGACTGAGAAATCTAGAGGGCGGGCGGCCCCTGATTTTTGGGCGTGTGACCAAGGGATGTTTGTGTCTGTGCCGGGTCTTGGGCTATGTCGAACCCAACAAGAATTTGCGATCTCGCGAGACTATTGGGGAAGGAAACCGCCATGACCACTTCTGATCAGGCTGCCGCTGAACAGGGCCATGTCGCCCTGTTGGAACAGCCCTTTGGCCTTTTGTCCGACCTGATCCGCTTCAATGCGCGGGCCCGTCCCGAATCGCCCGCCTTGATCAAGGACGACGAGATCATGACCTATGGGGCGCTGGATGCCCGAATGGATCAGATCGCCGCGGCCCTTCAGCGCGATGGTGTTCAGCCTGGTGAAGCGATCTCGATCTGTGCCGGATCGTCTGTCGCCTATGCCGCTACCTTCTTGGGCGGCTTAAGGGCCGGGGTGGCCGTTGCGCCCTTGGCACCCTCATCAACGCCGGAGAGCCTCGCTATCATGCTGGCGGACTGCGGCGCGAAGCGTTTCTTCCTCGACAAGTCGGTGGCCAAGGCGCTGGAGGGCATCAGCCTGACCATGCCTCTGACCGCCTTGGATGGTTCCGATGCTGGCGGTTCTTATGAAGCGTGGTTGGCTCCAGCCGGGTCTAAGCCTGCGCCAGTGTCGGTCACGCCGTCCATGCCCTTCAATATCATCTATTCGTCCGGGACCACGGGCACGCCCAAGGGCATTGTCCAGTCCCACGAGATGCGCTGGTCCCATACCGGCCGGGGCGGGGGTCTGGGCTATGGCCCGGGGTCAGTGACCCTGTTGTCGACGCCGCTCTATTCCAACACCACCTTGGTCAGCTTCTTCCCGACCATGGGCATGGGCGGCGCGGCGGTTTTGATGGACAAGTTCGACGCCTTGGGTTTCCTCAAGCTCGCCCACCAGCACCGTGTGACCCACGCCATGCTTGTGCCCGTGCAGTATCGCCGCATCCTCGAACAGCCGACCTTTGGCGACTACGACCTGTCCAGCTTCCAGATGAAGTTCTGCACCAGCGCCCCGTTTGGCGCGGCGCTCAAGGCGGACATCCTAAAGCGCTGGCCCGGTGGCCTGATCGAATATTACGGCATGACCGAGGGCGGCGGCAGTTGCGGCCTGATCGCGCACGAGCATCCCGACAAGCTCCACACGGTCGGTCAGCCTCTGCCCGGCCATGATGTGCGCCTGATCGACGAGGAGGGCCGCGAACTGCCCGCCGGCGAGGTCGGCGAGGTCGTGGGTCGCTCTCCGGCCATGATGAACGGCTATCACAATCAGCCCGGCAAGACCGCCGAGGCCGAGTGGATCAGCCCAGAGGGCCTTCGTTATATCCGCACGGGCGATGTCGGCCGGTTTGACGCTGAGGGCTTCTTGACCCTCATGGACCGCAAGAAGGACATGATTATTTCCGGCGGCTTCAACATCTATCCGAGTGATCTGGAAAGCGTCATTGTCGGCCATCCCGCCGTGCTCGAAGCGGCCGTGGTCGGAGCCCTGTCGGATCGCTGGGGGGAAACGCCGGTGGCCTTTGTGACCCTGAAGGCTGGGGCGACGGCAACGGCGGACGAGGTCCGAGACTGGGCCAATGCCAAGCTAGGCAAGACCCAAAGGCTGGCCGCTTTGAAGCTGATGGATGTCCTGCCACGCAGCGCCATCGGCAAGGTGTTGAAGCGCGAACTGCGCGATCAGTTCATGGCTGAAGAGACCGTCGCCTGAGCAGGGTCAACCGATTAGGGCCGGGTGCCGCAGCGAAAGCTTGCTCAACCCGGCCTTAAACCGATAATTAGGCGTCTGGCGGCTTATAGTTCGCCAGATTGGAACCCTGTCCTATGGCCTCGCGTCAATCCCCTGCTGCCTTGAAGACCGGCGAGACCCTTCGCCCGGCCTATGCGCCTGCGCGGGTCGATCTGTCTGTGATCGTGCCGACCTTTAATGAGCGCGGCAATGTTGAGCGGTTGATTGCTGCGCTCGACGTCGCGCTAGCGGGCATCGCGTGGCAGGTGATCTTCGTCGATGACGATTCTCCGGACGGCACCGCTGCGGCGGTCAAGGCTATTGCTGTTCACGATGGCCGGGTGCAGTGCCTGCGCCGCGTCGGACGCCGAGGCTTGGCCGGTGCCGTGATTGAGGGGGCTATGGCCAGCGCCGCCCCGTTCGTCGCCGTGATCGACGGGGACATGCAGCATGACGAGGCGCTGCTGCCAGCCATGTTCAACGCCCTGCGCGATGACCTAGCCGATCTGGTCATTGGCTCACGGTTCTTGCAGGCCGACGGTCTGGACCGAGGCCTGTCGGCGGTGCGCAAGGCGGGAAGCCGAGGGGCGGCATGGCTGGGCCGCAAGGCGCTGCGGGCTCAGGTCAGTGATCCGGTCAGTGGCTTTTTCATGATCCGCCGTGATCTGGTCGAGACCGTCGCGCCGCGCCTGTCGACCGACGGGTTCAAGGTCCTGTTCGACATCATTGCCTCCCAGACCACACCGCCGCGCATCTTAGAAATGTCTTACGCCTTTCGCGAGCGTGAGGCTGGCACCAGCAAGCTCGATACCCGCGTGGTCGTCGACTATGCCGGTCTGGTGCTCAGCAAACTGACCCGAGATGTCCTGTCGGTGAGGGCGCTTTTGTTTGCCTTCGTCGGCTCGACGGGCATCTTGGTCCATATGAGCGTGCTCAGCCTGTTGATGACCGCAGGGCACAGCGACTTTTCCCGCGCCCAGATCTTGGCCGCGCTGGTGGCTATGACCTCCAACTATTTCATCAATAATGCTCTGACCTATCGTGACCGGCGCCGTAAGGGTTGGCGTTTGGCGACCGGCTATGTGCAGTTCTGCATTGTTTGCAGTGTCGGCCTTGCCGCCAACTATGCGGTGGCTGGACTTGTCGAACAGTGGGTGCCGGGCTGGATCTTGGCCGGTGCGGTCGGCGCTGCGGTCGGTGCCGTTTGGAACTATGTGATCAGCACCTTGACGGTTTGGTAGGCCATCGATGAGCGCCACGACCCGGCGGCTTTTCCTGTGGATCGGCCTGATCACCTTGGCGCGGTTAGCCTTCGCCGCCCTTATGCCCCTGACCGACGACGAGGCCTATTACCGTCTCTGGTCACAGCATCTCGCCCTTGGCTATTTTGACCATCCGCCGCTTGTGGCCTGGGCCATTCGACTGGGCACCAGCCTCTTAGGCGACAATGGCTTAGGCGTGCGGCTATCAGCGGTTCTGGCCAGCGGCGCGACAAGTCTGGTCCTGTATGATCTGGCCAAGCGGCTCGGCCTGACCGAGGCCACGGCGGCGCGAGCAGCGCTCTGGTATAGCGCGACCTTGATGATTGCTGTCGGGGCGATCCTGTCGACGCCCGACGCCTTTGCGACCCTCTTTTGGGTTGCCACCCTATGGTGCTTGGCGGCGGTGTTCGAGCCGGGGCGGGAGCATCAGGCGGCCCGCTGGTGGTGCCTCGCAGGCGTAGCGGCTGGTCTAGCGACCCTCTCCAAATATTCATCGCTCTTCATCGCGCCTGGGGTCCTGCTCTGGATCTTGAGCTCTGCGGAGCGACGTAAGAGCCTTGTGACGCCTTGGCCGTGGGCTGCAGCCGTGATCGGTGTGGGCCTATTCGGCATCAATGTCTGGTGGAATTCTCAGAACGAATGGCTGACCTTTACCAAGCAGTTTGGCCGGGTTGAGCCATCGGGTCTTCAACCCAAATTCTTGCTCGAACTGGTTCTCACCCAAGCCCTGCTGCTCAATCCGTTCATTACCGGTTTTGCGATCCGGGGCCTGACCATGAAGGCGTTGCCATCCGAGGCGGTCGCTGTGGGGCGCAAGGTTGACCTGTCGCTTCTGGTCCTGACGGCTCTGCCATTTGGCCTCTATCTGATGGTTCACGCCCTTCATGACCGTGTCCAAGGTCATTGGCCGACGCCGCTCTATCCGGCCTTGGCCCTGATCGCAGCGGTTGCCGCCTCGCGGGTTTCGACCTCGGTCCTTAGCGCCTTTGCCCGCCGCGCCATCCTTCCATTCGGTTTGGGGATCGGGGCCTTGGCTTTGATCTTCGGAGCCACCACCAATTATCGCGAGGGGTTCAAGGGGGACCCGGCCCGCACCCTGCGCCAATGGCCGAGCTTCGCCGCCTCCGTGGCAAAGGTTCGCCGTGCCCAAGGGGCCAATTGGGTCGGAACCTTCAGCTATGTCACCCTCGCGCAAATTTCTAATCAACCGGCACTGGATGGACCCGCCCTTCAATTGACCGAGCGGGATCGCTACGCCGCCGCCCCGCTGCCCAAGGGTTTAGACATGGCACGGCCTGGGCTTGTGGTTGATCTGGATCGACGGATTTCTCAGACTGATTTGGCGACCTGCTTCGCCAAGGTCGAGCGCTTGCCCGATCTGCGCCGAGGCGGCGAGGGGCCGGGCGGCATTGTCTATGGCGTCTATCGCGTCGAGGGGCCGTTACGGGACATTACGGGCAAGGGCTGTTGGTCTGCCAAGACCCTAGCCGACTCGATCAAACGCGATGCCAAGCGCGCGGCAAAAAATTAGACTCAATCGCCGCCTATTAAGGCTCGCGTAATTGCTAATGTTCACTATTGAGTTGGTTTCAACGGTCGAACAGGATTTAGGGTCATGACGGACATGTCTGCAAATGCCAGCCCGCACCTGCGCGAGTTGATTTCCTTTCGCATTGGTAGTCAGGAATTCTGCGTCGACATCACGTCAGTCCGCGAAATTCGGGGCTGGACCGAAACCACGCTGGTGCCCCTAGCGCCGGCCTATGTGCTTGGTGTGATCAATCTTCGCGGTACCGTCATGCCCGTCGTTGATATGTCCCTAAGGCTTGGTCGTGAGCGAACAGAGCCCAGTGAGCGCCATGTCATCGTTGTGACCTATATCGGCGATCAGCTTGTTGGACTTTTGGTCGATGCGGTGTGTGAGACCCTGACCCTCAAGGACAGCGATATTCAAGGTGCGCCAGATGTGGGGGCAGATGCTGTCCGCGCGTTGGTTAAGGGCATCATTGATGTTGAGGGCCGTATGGTGACCCTGCTGGCCTTGGACTATGTTCTGCCAAAGATCGACGAGCCATCTCGGGCAGCCTAAGGGCCGTCTCGTCGCTTTTAGGGCGGGATTTTAGAAAGATTTGCAGAAAATTAGCACTGCGCCCTTGACCTTGCGCGGGTCTGGGGCTGGCTAGCGGCCATGATAGCAGCATCAGCGAAATCGATCGTGATTGCAGGAGGCGGGGCCATTGGCCTCACCTGCGCCGTGGTGCTGGCCCGTGCGGGCTATGACGTGGCTCTGGCCGATCCTGCCGAACGCGGGGCCAATGCGTCTGGTGTCGCAGCCGGTATGCTGGCCCCCGCCTTCGAGTCGGTGCTGGACCCAGCGTCCAAGGGGCTGTTCGGGTTGCTGAGGGCCGGGCGCGATGCTTGGCTGGATCTGGTACCTCAAGACGGCAGTGGCCCCTCAGGTCTTTCCCAGCCCGGTGCGCTTTGGGTGCCATCTGCGTCGGGGGTGGGCAGCGAGGCCATGTCAGAGCGCTTTGACGCCATCGGCGCACAGTTTGAAATTTTGACCGCGCAGGAAGCGCAGGCCCTGTCGCCCGGGCTCGATCCCAAGGGTGAGGCTTGCCTCTTCACGCCAGAGGATTGGTGCCTCGATGTGACGGTTGTGACGGAACGGCTCTATCACGAGGCAACTCTGTTGGGCGTCAGGTTCTTCACAGCGGCGGTCACTGATTTTTCGCTGGGCACGGCCACCCTGTCAGATGGACGACAGATCCAAGCCGATCATCTGGTCATAGCCTCTGGCCTCGGGCGGGGGATGGTATCGTTAGCGCCAGAACTGGCGCTCCTATCGCCCATCAAGGGACAGATCCTGTTCTTCGAGGGTGCGGGGCCGAGGCAAGGCCCCGCCATTCGGTCGGCTGGGGGCTATGTGGTGGCGCGGGCCTCAGGGGCGATGGTCGGTGCGACGATGGAGTTTGGGCTAGACGATCTGACGCCGGATGAAGCCATCGCCGAGCGCTTGAGAGGGGTGGGGGCAAGCCTCTATCCGGACTTGGCAATGGTCCCGGCGCAACATCGCGTTGGCGTCAGGGCCGCGACGCCTGATGGCTTACCCTTGGTCGGCCCGAGCAGCGCGCCCGGTGTGACCTTGGCGTGTGGGGCGAGGCGTAATGGCTGGTTGCTGGCGGCGTTAGTTGCAAAGACGGTTGAGGCCCGGTTTAGGGATGAGGCACTGGACCCATTCGCGATCCAGATGGACCCGCGCCGCTTTGATCTCGCCTAAACATCCGCTGGCCTATTAGGGTTTGGTTAACCCTATCTGTTCACCTTTCGCTAATGACAGTCGAGTCGATCAAGGGCGTCGTTGAAGCGGCATTGAGACGTGCGTCCACGGCGACGGGCGTCGATTTTGGTTTTTTGCTGAAGACAGCAAACCGTGAGAGCGGTTCCAACCCCAATGCGCGAGCGGGGACCTCGTCGGCCGCAGGACTGTTCCAGTTTGTTGACCAGACCTGGATGAGCACGCTCAAGCAGCACGGTGCCAAGCATGGATATGGAAACTATGCCGCGTTGATCGAGAAGGGCTCTGATGGTCGCTACCGCGTGCCTAACGGGTCATCGCGTCAAGCGGTTATGGACCTGAAGCTCGATCCCCATGCCTCTTCCATGATGGCCGGTGAATTGACCTCGGACCATGCCTCATATTTGAGAGGCCGCATTGGGCGCAATCCTACGGCGGGCGAGCTCTACGCCGCCCATTTCCTCGGCCCCCAAGGTTCAGCCAAACTGATTGAAGCGGCTGAAACCAAGCCTAGCGCGTCGGCGGCCTCTCTGTTTCCCGATGCAGCGGCGGCCAACCGTTCGATTTTCTATCGCAGTGGACGGCCCGCGACGGTCGAAGAGGTCTATGCCAACCTGACCAAGGTCGGGCCAGGTCAGAGCGCCGACCCGGTCGCCCCCGCGCTGGACACTGGCTATCTGCACTACACCTCGGCGCGCAATGCGGACGCCAAGGCGCAGCAAGAGGCGCTGATTAGTCTGATCCTCAACGGCACGCGAGAGCCCAGCAGTCCGTTTGGAACCGCTGGCTCTGAAAGCAGCGGGTCTAGCCTCGGTAATTCGATCTTCACCTCAGAGATGCTGCGTATGCTCTCCGAGGCCCGTGACGCCGGTAAAAAGACCTAAGCGCCGCTAGCCGCTAGGATTTCAGCCTCGCTATAGCCAAGCGCCGACAGGATCTCGTGGGTATGTTGGCCCATGGTCGGTGCAGGCCCCTTTGGACCATCATCTGCGCCGGGGAAGCGGGCCGGGCCGCCGGGGGCCTTGAAGGTCCCACCCTTGCCGTCAGGCGTATCAACGATGCAGCCCGCCGCAATGGCCTGCGGATCGGCGGCGACCTCTGCGGGGGTCTGCATGGGCGACCAAGCGATGTCGGCGGCGTCCAGTCGCTCGGCGGCCTCAGCGAAGCTCAGGGCCGCGAAGGCCTGATCGAGGGTACGGACCAGTTCGGGACCATTGGCGCGGCGGTCCTTGGCCTTGGCAAAGCGCGGATCATCGATCAGGTCCGGTCGGCCTGCTGCATTGGCAATCTTTGGCCAGTCCGACGAGCCTTGACGCGGCAAGAGGCAGATCCAACGCCCATCACCAGACCGAAAGAAATTCCCCAGCGGATTGACGGCCCCTTCGCGAGGGCGGCTGGAGGCGATGCGGCCAAATCGCAGCTGGATCGCCATGTCGGAGCCGATGGAATAGACGCCGGTGCGAAGCAGGGACGTCTCGACCAGACGCCCGACGCCCGTGCGGCTGCGTTCGACCACAGCGGCCAAGATGGCGGAGGTGGTAGCGAGCGAGGTGATGTGATCGCCCATGGCGGTGCGTAGAGGGAAGGGTTCTGAGCCCTTTGGCGTGGTCAGGGCCCCGACCCCGGCCCTTGCCCAATAGGCGGCCATATCAAAGCCGGGACGATCCGCATCTGGGCCGGTCAGGCCGTAGCCGGTCACCGAACAATAGATCAGCTTGGGATGGTCTGCCTTGAGGCTGTCATAGTCGAGGCGGGCCCGTTTTAGGGCTGCGGGCCGAACATTGGTCAAGAACACGTCGGCATCCTTGATCAGGCGCACCAAGGCCTCGCGGCCTGCAGGCTTGGAGGTGTCCAGAACCACCGAACGCTTGCCGCGATTGTCCAATTCAAAGACCGGATTTGCCGACTGGTCCGAGCCAATGCTGTCGAAGAAGCCGCGAATGGGATCGCCGCCGGGCTGCTCGATCTTGATAACCTCTGCACCCCAGTCGGTCATGATTCCGCCCGCGCCAGGCGCTGCGATGTAGCTGGCAAATTCAATGATCTTCAGGCCTTCGAGCATGATGTTCCCCCACGTTTTTATGGCCGCGCCGCGCAGGCGACCTTCATCTCCATACTGTCTTGGCGCGCCTTCAGATGGAAGGGCTCGATTATAGGAAACAGATCCTTAAGCATATTCCATCATCTTGCCACCTGCGCGTTACTGATGGCCGTTCGGGCTTGAAAGGGTTCGCGAGCAAGGGTGTATGACCAATAGGCAAACAGCTTTAGCCAAGGCCAACCTTCATAAGATGATGAGGGGGGCGGTGGCCTATGAGCGGGCGGTGGAGGCTCGCAAGCTGTTCATGGCGATGGACCGGGCTGTGCTGACGCCTGCCGATCGCGCCCACGCCCACGAAATTGTCCGGATCATGGCGGGAGATGCCGCACGCGCCGTTCGATTTGCCCTGTCTGTGACGCTGAAATCATCGCCCTTGATTCCGCGCGACGTAGCCTTGCGGCTCTCGCACGATACCGATGAGGTGGCGCTGCCGGTGATCAATGCCTCTGGGGCCTTTACCGATGAGGATCTGGTCCAGATCATCCGCACAGCGGGCGCGACCCAGCAGGTGGCCGTGGCCAAGCGGCCGCGCCTGACGGAGCGGGTGACGGGCGTGCTCGCCGATGTGGGCCTGCCCGAAGCGGTGCAGGCCGCCTGCGGCAACGACAACGCGGCCTTTTCAGAGCGGGCCCTTAGCAAGGTCATGGAGCGGTTCGAACAGTCTGAATCGATCCTGGCCGCGATTGCCAATGCCGCGCTGCTGTGGGTCGCGCTGGGGGCGATCCTGTTCGAGACGATCCACCGCTTCTTCTACCCCCAGCCGATCGCCGGCGGGGTGATGATGGGCGTGGCTGCTGCCGGGATTGCGATCAATGCCCTGTCAGCCGCGCTGTTTGAGATCGGAAGAGCACACGTCTGAACTCCAGTCA
>CALFYB010000188.1 GCA_937952995.1 uncultured Caulobacteraceae bacterium | reverse complement strand
TACTCCGCGCCATAAGAGAATGCCCATTTCGACACGCCGGGCAGCCACTGGCCGGAGATATCGCAGTTGGCAGGACTCAAGCCGCCAGCTGTGCCGGGCGCGCTCGGCGTCTGGCCGGCAGTCACGGTCGTGCCGCCCGACAATTCGGGCGGGCAGGGCGCATCCGTGAACTTGCGATACTCATGGTCCGTGAACGCACCATTGGCATAGACGCTGAAGCGTTCGCTCGGCCGGACAGAGAAATCCGCCTCGATCCCGCGCACACGCACCTTTTGTGCATTGGCCAGATAGCCGCGCAATACGCCCAATTGGCCGTTGGTCACGTTCGCCTGGAAATCCTTGATATCCGTCCAGAAGCCGGAGAGGTTTAGCGTCGCAGGACGATCAAGGAATTGCGTCTTTAAGCCGATTTCAAAATGATCGACCTTTTCCGGCCGGACCGTTGCTGCCGCAAGAAGGGGATTGCCGGCCGCATCGCTCGGCACACCATTCAGGTTCACGCCGCCCGATTTGAAGGTTTTGGCGTAGGTCGCATATCCGTGAATGTCGCGGGCGAAGTCATAGCTGGCGGTCAGGTCGAAGAAGGTCATCGCATCAAAGACCTGCGGCTTGTAGGTCGGATAGGCCACACTGGGAGCCGCAGAGGCTGGGAAGGTGTCGGTAAAGTCCGACCATTCGCCGTAATAACGGGCCCGTCCGGTCAGTTCCAAGGATCCGATCTTGTAAGAGGCCGAAAGGGTCGCCCGGTTCTTGGGCAGCGCGTCTTCGGTCATCTTCTTCGAATAGGGGTTCAGAGTGCGCGAACCGCCGGTGATCTCGGTCTTGATCTTGCTCACGGCGGCGGTGAGCGTCATGCGCCCCTCGCCGACCTGACGGGCATACATGGATACAAGATCAATGCCGCTATTGGTCGTGTTATAGTCGTTCTGAAGGAAGTTGGCCGAGTAGATGTCCTGAAGGTTGGGAACCTTCAAGGCTGTCAGGGCCGCATTTTCCGCCGCTGTCAGCACGTAGGAGGTGCTGGTGTTCAGGCGATGCTCAATATCGATCTTATAGACATCCACCGTGGTCTGGAGGCCAAAATCGGTGTTCCAAACCACACCCGCCGAATAGTTGCGCGAGGTTTCAGCCTCGAGCGGCTTGATGTTGACGCCCGCACGCTTGTTCAGGATTTGCGCGACCGGACCGACAGGGCTGAACCGGCCCGTGGTGGTGATCGAAGCCAAGGCGTTAGGCAGGAACTGTGACAGGCCTTCGCTATAGAGCTGGGCCGTCGTGGGCGCGCGGAAACCGGTTGAGACCGTGCCACGGATGGCCAGGCTTGGTGTCACTTCGAACCGGCTGGACAGCTTAAAGGTCGTTGAACCGCCAAAGGTCGAGAAGTTCTCATAACGGGTCGCCGCGTCCAGGCTCCAACGCTTGTTCACAGGAACATAGAGGTCGACATAGGCCGCTTGGCTGGTCTGATCATGCTGACCGGCATTGACCGGGGCATAGCCGGGGAAGCCGCTGGAGCAGCAAGGCAGAGCGGGCGTGCCGTAAGCGCCGGGGCCAAAGGCATAGGAGGCGGGCTCGCCAGCGATGATCGAGAACTGCTCGGTGCGATATTCCGCGCCGAACGCAAAGACCATCGGCTCTTCGAGGCCCGAGACCTTCAGGGGCAAGGAGCCGTCAATATTATAGTTGGTCTCGACCTGCTCGACCGCACCATCGTCAAAAGAGGTCGGGCTCTTGGGGCCCAGCGACGCATTGATCGAGTTGGTCATGAAATAGTTGATCTTATTACGCCCGTAACCGACGCTGCCATCCAGCTTCAGGCCATTGGCGAACTCGGTCTTGGCACCGGCCACAAGGCTCAGATCCTTGTCCTTACTGCCAAAATGCGGGGTGAAACCCGCAGGATAGAGGCTCAGCAGGTTCCAGCCGGGGAAGACGGGGCTGGTCTTGAAGACGCTGGCATAGCTGCCGACCGGGCCGCGATAGTTGAAATCGCCCATGCCCTTGCCATCGCCATAGGTACCGAAGCTGTAGAGCGAAACCTTGCCCACATCGTAACCAGCGGTGAAGGCCAGTCGCGTGGCCTTACGCTCAGGCTTGCCCCAGTTCACGGCTGGATTTGGGAAGGCCACCGTCGGATAGGCCGCTTGCGAGGCGGCGGCATTGGTGCCCTGCTGCGAGCGCGAGGTCAGGCCCGTGTCCGAATATTCGATGGTCCCGGCGATGAAGCCCTTGTCGCTGCGCAGACCGGCATGGATGCCATAGCGAGGGCCTTCGCCGTCGCCTTCAAACTGCGCACCATATTGGGCAAAGGCGCGGAAACCGGCGCTTTCGTCGAGGTTCAGGTTGATCACCCCGGCAATAGCGTCAGAGCCATACTGGGCCGCCGCGCCGTCGCGCAGAACATCGACCGACTTCAGCGCTGAATTGGCGATCTGGTCGAGGTCGGCGGCTTGGAAGGCGCTGCCATAGCTGGGGTTCATCATCATGGCCGAGCGGTGGACGCGCTTACCATTGAGCAGGACCAAGGTCTGGTCCGGCGAAAGGTTGCGAAGGCGAGCGGGGCGCACAAAGATCGTAGCGTCGAGCGCAGGCAGGGTCTGGACGCTAAAGGCCGGAACGAGGCTGGCCAAGGTCTCCACCAATTCCGCCGAACCGGTCTGGTCGATGGCATCGCGCGAAATCACGTCGACAGGCTCAAGGCTTTCCATCGCCGTGCGTGGCGCAGCGCGGGTCCCGGTAACCACCAGTTGGTCCATATCCTCGGCAGGCGCGTTGGTCGCGGCGACATCGGCCTCAGCAAAGGCGAAAGCCGGAACGGTCGTGGCGGCGATCAAAGCCAACAGGCTAACAGTGCGTTTCATTCGGCGTCTCCAGAGCTCTCGGGACAGCGCGAACGACGCACCCTCCCCCCGAGGGTGGTGCTTAGGGCGCAGTTGAGACGGTCTGAATTCAGTTCTGCGAATGTTTTGCGGCAGGGGCTGTGCAGAAGCGTGACAGGCCAATGGCGACGCGGAGGCGCTTTGCGTCTCGACACCAACAAAAAGATGACACCCAAGGTGCCAAAGCCTACGATCCTTTAAAGCGTCATCGCTGGGCTTTGATCCGGGACGTTTGGGGAGCGGAAGCGTGCTGAAGATTGTTCAGAAATTTCTTGGGCTAATGCCCCTGTGGTTTGGGATCGGCTTCATTGCGCCCCTGACGGCTGAGATCATCAAGGCCTTTGGCTGGCAAGCGAGCCTGCCGGTCGCGCCAATTGTTGTAGGACTGATCCTTGGCCTTGTTTGGGGCGGATCAACTGTGATGCGGGGGCGCTGGATATGAGCACGGCAATCCCCCTGCCCGACCTGACCACGATGGACAGCAAGGCCCTGATGCGGCTGGAGAGCGAGATCGCCGAGCAGTTTATGGGCGGTGTGCCTTGGGGTTCGGTGACTTGGGCCCTTGGCAATTTGGCGGTCTGGCTGGCCCTTTGGCCTCTGACCTTCATGCACATCCTGCCGCTCTGGGCCGCATTCCCCATTGCGACGGCTTGCGTGGCCTTGAGCTATCTACCCTCGCATGAGGCGCAGCACGACATCATTGCCCGGCCCGGCACGCCCTTAAGGTGGCTGAACCAGTTGGTCGGGCATGTCTCGACCATTCCTTTGCTGCTGCCCTACAGCGTCGCAAAGCTGACCCATATGGAACATCACAAGCACACCAACCACCCTGAGCTTGACCCGGACATCCACTCCAAAGCCGAAAACGGATGGAAGTTCTTGATCAACTCTATCGCCAGCCGCCAGCCCAACGGACGGAGCAACCGATCCTATAGTGAGGCCCTTGCCCGGATCGGTACACCGGACGCGATGAGGGCGCAGCTTGAAGCCTTGGCCATGCAGCTAGCTTATCTCGCGATCCTGTTCACAGCGGCCTGGACCGGCCACGCCATTGAGGCGGCGCTGCTGTGGTGGCTGCCCAAACATCTGGCCCAGACCTATATTGGCTATTACCTGTCGTGGGCACCGCACCATCCGGCCAATGAGACCGGCCGCTATCGCGACACCCGCGGTTTTAAGAGTGTCGTTGGCAATATCGGCTCGATGGGCATGCAGTTTCACATCATCCACCACCTGCACCCCCGCATTCCACTGATGCGCACGCCCAAGGCCTATTGGGCCATGCGTCCGATCCTTGAGGCCCGCAACTGCGATCTGAGCGGCCTTTAATCCCCTTTGTTTGATGCGAGAGATTGAACCATGAGCCAAGATACCACAGCCGTATTTGTCGTCGCCAACCTCGAGGTCAATGATCCGGTCGGCTATCGCAATTATGAAAAGGGCTTTTTCCCCCTGCTCAAGCGCCATGGCGGCGAGTTGCTGACCTTTGACGACAAGCCCACGACCTTCGAAGGTATTTCCCCGCGCCCTGGCCGGGTGATCATCCTGAAGTTCCCGTCCGAGACCGCCGCGACGGCTTGGTACAACGATGCCGACTATCAGGCCCTGTCAGAACATCGCCGGGGCGCGACAACCCTGCAGTTCTTGACCATGGTGCGCGGATTGCCGCCGCGCTAAGCTGCCCATTACCCCGCAACTCTGAGGACCCCGCACCATGCTCAAAGACCAGACCGGCCTTTTGATGACGGGCTCCGAAGAGGCTGTGGCCCATTATAATCGCGCCATTGGTCACCTCTTGGCCTTTCAGCCCGAAGTGGTCGCCCAAACCGAAGCGGCGCGGGCGGCCGATCCAAGCTGCGTCATGGCTCAGGCCCTGCGGGCCTATCTGGGGCTGATGTCGAGCGAATATCCTGACGCGGTCAATGCGGCGCGCTTTGTGAAGGGGCTGAACCCGGCCAACGACCGCGAAGCATTACATCTTAGCGCCATCGGTCAATGGATCGCCGGAGACTGGCACGGGGCGAGCCGCACGCTAGATCAGCTGCTGCGTCTCTATCCACGCGATATTTTGGCACTCTCAGTCGGCCATCAGCTCGACTTCTTCTTGGGCGAGGCGGGCAATCTGAGGGGGCGGATCACACGCGCCCTACCGCACTGGAACCCTAACCATCACCTCTATGGCTATCTGCTGGGCATGCAGGCCTTCGGACTGGAAGAGTGCGGGCATTATGAGGCCGCCGAACAGGCTGGACGCACTGCGATCGCCCATCATGCGGATGATGTCTGGGCCATTCATGCTGTCGGCCACACCTATGAAATGCGCGGGCTCTCTGAAGCGGGCATCGACTTTCTCGATAGTCAAAGCGCCGCATGGACCACCAGCAATTTCCTCAAGGTCCATACAAGCTGGCACAAGGCGATCTTCGCGCTCGAACAGCAAAATTATCGGGCCGCCCTCGCCATCTGTGATGAAACGCTAAGCTCCGAGCAATCGCTGCGCACGGCTCTGGAGATGGCTGATGCCGGCAGCCTGCTTTGGCGCGTCCATCTGGACGAGGTGGATGTGGGTGCGCGGTGGGAGCCCCTAGCAGACGCTTGGGCCACGAAAGACAAGACCTGCTGGTACGTGTTCAACGACCTACACGCGATCCTCGCGATGGTCGGCGCTGGTCGGCAGACTGAGGCCGAGGCGGTCGTGGCGCGAATGGATGCGTCAATGCAGAGCCCTGAGCGCCTCGTTAGCAATGGTCTGGCCATGGCCTCGGCAGGACTACCCGTCGCTCAGGCCCTGGTCGCCTTTGGCCGAGGTGACTATGAGCAAACGGTCTCGCTCATGGCCCCGGTGCGCCAGCAACTGTCGATCTTTGGCGGCAGTCACGCCCAACGCGATGTGTTCCAACGCACGCTTTTGGTCGCCGCTCGGCGCGCGGGTCAGACCGCCTTTGCTGAAATCCTATGCCAGGAGCGTCTAGAAGCACGGCCCGCCAGCGTCTGGGCAACCGCCCAAAGCCAGCTCCTGTAGATCCTACAACGAGCGGGACCTAGGCCATCTGCGGCTGGCTTGACGCCAACTCGTCCAAGACCCTGATTAGAACATTGGCCAAGGCATCCGCTTTGATGGGCTTGGAAACAATGCCGTCAATACCGGCGGTTTCATACTCACTCATATGGTGGGTCATGGCGTTGGCGGTCACCGCGATAATCGGCGTCTTGGCACGCCCGGTCTCTCGTTCCCGCTCGCGGATCAGTCGACTGGCTTCCACCCCGCCCATGACGGGCATTTGCATGTCCATCAGGATGATGTCCCAGATCTGGCTTTCCCACGCATCGACGGCGAGCCTGCCATTTTCGACCACGGTCAGGGTAATTCCGAACTGCTCCATCAGAGTGCGGAGCACCAACTGATTGACCAGATTATCCTCTGCCGCCAGGACACGTAGGCTCTGCACGATCTCTTGAGAGCCCACCGTGTCTTCTTGTTTGACGACCTGGGGCGCGTCGGTCGCGTCGCGCAAGCGAGGGATTTGCAATCGAGCCGTGAAGACCGATCCCTTGCCCAGTTCGCTCTGCACCCTGATCGAGCCGCCCATCAGCTTGGCCAAGTCCCGGGAAATACCCAACCCCAAGCCTGTACCGCCAAAGTTACGATTAACGCTCGCGTCAGCCTGAACAAAGGGATCGAACACGCCGTCCAAACGGTCGGTGGCGATACCAATGCCTGTGTCCAACACTGAAATCTCAAGCTCCTCGTCAACCAGTCTAGCTGACAGGACGACACGGCCCTCTTTGGTGAACTTCAGCGCATTGGATAGGAAGTTGTAGGCCACCTGACGCACTCGCGTCGGGTCACCCAAATAGATTCCGGCCGCTGGCTCAATGTCCAAAATGAAGGAAATTCCAGACTTATTGGCGATGGCGGTAAAGGCCGCATAGGCACCGCTCAAGACCTCACGAATGTCGAACTCGATGGCTTCGAGCGTCATCTTACCCGCTTCGATACGAGAAATATCAAGCAGGTCATTCAAGATTGCGAGCAGCGCGTCACCGGACTCTCTAACAATCTCCAAACGCGAGCGCTGTTGCTCGGTCGGCGCATCTTTCAGCAGCACATGAACCATGCCCAGAACGCCATTGAGGGGCGTTCGGATCTCGTGGCTCATGACCGACAGGAACGTAGATTTGGCTCGGTTCGCGGCCAGGGCCTCGTCACGCGCGCGGGCGAGATTGTTGGCCAAGTCCTTCATTTCCGACATCAGGACCGCTTGCAGGCCCATCGAGGTGCCGATGGCCATTGACTGGTCGGCTGATGAAAAATCAGAGGCTGCCAGATCAAGTTCGCCCCACTTCTGCGCCATCATCGCAGAGTGGGTCATGCAGAACAGATAGCCCTGCGGCACCACAAGGACCGATCCAACCAGATTTACGCGCCCATCCTTAGACTTGAACTGAAGCGCACTCGAGCGCTCGGCAGCGAGCGCAGGATTAAAGCCGACCCTTGGGCGCTCAATCTTGAAACAGTCGATCAGGGGCACACCCGCTACCGCATCCGGCAACAGTTTGCGAAGGGAGCGACCAACAGCTTTTAGAACCAGATCCGGACCCGTTAGGATGTAACAGGGGAACAGGTCTTCAATTTGGCCCGCAGAAAATTGAATTTGATCGTCCATCGATAGGTTAGTGCGCCATTTGGATCGTGAAGATCCGCGCACCATCAGGTGCCAGTTCGTACAGAACCTCTCCCTTCACTCCAAACCGATCCATCAACCCCCGAAACAGCCCACGAACGAAATTTTCGAGGCCCGCGCGATTGGAGATATATTCGATTTCGATCTTGTGCTCGTCCTCCGCCAGTACGGCGAATTGTGGCAGATCTGCATCCGGCATAGCGACCTGAATGCTGGCATGCATCCGGTCAAGATTGGCCAGAGACTCACTGAGCGACCGACCTAATACGGTCATAACCGTCGAATAGGGACCGCTCCAAGCTGTCGCCACCCAATGTTCTCCAAAGGCGTGCAGCGTGTCATCGACAGAGAGGTTGGCCACTTCGGCGGCCGTCGTGATCAGTTTGAATGTGACCTCGTCGGGGTAGGATTCTCCACTGATGAAAGAGGCATCGTCGAGATCAGCGCGCTTGAGAATTTCGTCCCAGGCGGGTTGACCAAACTGGGCCAACACCATGTCCCTTGCGGATCTATGGATCATACCGAACATAACAACGCCCCCCGAAACTGATGACTTTTTAACATAATAACGAGCGCTATCAATATTTGGATTTGAGCGTTGTTCTTATTCGCAATTTGGCGGCGGACAATCACCTAGGCCCCAGATTGGCTTGCACTACCAAACGGACTCTGGCGCAAAAACGGGAAGCACTCTAAAGCGTATTTAGAGGTCAAAACCCATCTGCCACGCGCCGGCATGGCCCGTGTCACGAGGAGCATCAGTCAATGTCAGCCTATATTTTTGATGCAGTCCGTACGCCTCGTGGCAAGGGACGGCCCAACGGCAGTCTCGCCAAGGTCCGCCCCGCTCAATTGGTCAGCCAACTGGTGCGGGCGCTTGAACAGCGAAACGGCAAGGACGCCTTGGCGGCTGTAGAGCACCTGACCCTTGGCTGCGTGACCCAAGTGGGTGTTCAGGGCGGACATCTGGCGCTTGCAGCGCGAATTCAGGCCGGACTTCCAGACAGCGTCGCGTGCCTAACCATCAATAATTTTTGCGTTTCCGGACTGACGGCTCTGGCCGATGCGGCACGGCGGGTTAGCTCCGGCCAAGCCGATCTGGTGCTCGCAGGCGGCGTCGAGAGCATGTCGCAGGTCGGCTTTCTCGAAGACAAGGCTGACTATTACACAGACATGGGTCTAGCCTCATCGATGGGCTGGGCTCCGGTGGGTGTGTCTGCGGATCTGCTGGCCACCTGCAAGGATATCGACCGCGCCTCCATGGACGCGGCTGTCATCCGATCCCATGCTAGGGCCAACGAGGCTTGGAACGCGGGCCGCTATGATGGGCGAGTTATTCCGGTGACCCACGAGGACGGCAGCATCGCCCTCACCCGAGATGAAAATATCCGTGAATTCAATGATTTGTCGGTGTTTGACCGCTACGGGCCGATCTTTGCGCCGACCGGGGCCGAGGGGTTCGACGACATACTGCTGGCCCGCCACCCGGAGCTTAGCGCCGTCGAACACCGCCACACCGCAGCGCACTGCCCGCCGATTGCCGATGGCGCGGCCCTGATCTTGGTCGGCAGCTTGGAAGCGGGCAAGCGGCTCGGCCTCAAGCCTTTGGCCCGCATCCGCGCCGTGGCGGAATCGGCCAATGATCCGGTGATGCAGTTGACAGCGGGCTTCACCGCCATGGGCAGAGCCCTAGATCGCGCGGGCCTGTCGGTACAGAACGTCGGCGCAATCGAGTTCATGGAGGCCTTCGCCGTCGTGCCGGTCCTGTTCGAGCGCGACTTCCAGCCCGACATGGCCAAGGTCAATCCCAACGGCGGGCATCTGGCCATGGGCCACCCGATGGGGGGCACAGGCGCGGTCCTGACCACCACCTTGCTCGACACGATGGTTCAGTTGAACACAGAGACGGGACTGGTCGTTGCGACCGGTGGGGTCGGGGTCGGCGCGGCCATGATCTTGGAACGCACCGCCTAGACCCTTGGCCCTAAGGCTTCACGCCCATAGCGCTCATCAGGCTGGCACGGTCGTAATATTCGCGCCATTCCTGAACCTTGCCATTGCGAACATCGAGCACGCCGACCACGGGCACCGATCCGGCCTTGCCCTTGTAGATGAAGCGGTCGGTTCGCTCCATGAACACCAGTCCGTCGATGATCCCCATGTGGGTCACGTCGAGCGTCACACCGCCTTGAACGCCCTCGCCCAGCGCCGCGATACGCTTATGTATGGCCTCGCGGCCGTGGACCGGTTCACCCATCATCGACCACAGGACGCCATCCTCGGCAAAGAGGTCACCGACCTTGCGCCAGTCGCTGTTCTTCCAAGCGTCCATCATCTCGTGGACCACGGCCAACTTCTTGGCGTCGGTGTCCTGCGCCGCAGCCGCGACCGGTGACAGGATCAGGGCGAGCATGGTTGCGGCGAGCGCCAGTTTCAGCTTCATCTATTATCTCCGAGGATCGCCAAATGGACCCAGATGTGGGATTCAACTGAGACCTTAGGACGCGGCCCTCAAATTGACTTGCACAACAAGACTTAGGGGCTAGGGTATTGTCAAGGGTCGCCGACGCGACCCCTTCGAAACTTAGGAGATATACGATGCAGGCTGTTCGCCACGCGCCGGTCAAGACATCGTTGCAGCCCAGCAACCACCCCTATCTTAACGGGGCTTGGACCCCCCTGCATGAAGAGGTCGATGCGACGGATCTGGACGTGATCGAAGGGGTGATCCCCACTGATATTGACGGGATCTATGTGCGCAACACCGAAAACCCGGTGCAGCAGCCGCTCGGTCGCTACCATCCCTTCGATGGTGACGGCATGATCCACATGATCGACTTCAAGAATGGCCGCGCCAACTATCGCAATCGCTTTGTCCGTACCCGCGGCTTTCAAGCCGAGCAAGAGGCTGGACAGGCGCTCTGGGGCGGACTGATGGATGGCCCCAAGGTCTCACTGCGCCCTGGCTTTGGCGCGCAAGGGGCCATGAAGGATGCCTCTAGCACCGATGTGGTGATCCATGGCGGCAAGATCGTCTCGACCTTCTATCAGTGCGGTGAGGCCTATTGGCTCAATCCTGAGACCCTAGAACAGGGCGGCGTTGCCAGCTGGGGGCCGCTGGATGGGGTGTCGGCCCATACCAAGGTTGATGAGGCCACGGGCGACCTATTGTTCTTCAACTATTCGAAATATCCGCCCTACATGCACTATGGGGTCGTCGATCTGACCGGCAAGCTGGTGCATTATGTGCCCATTCCCTTGCCCGGACCGCGCCTGCCGCATGACATGACCTTCAGCGAGAACTACGCGATCCTCAATGATCTGCCGGTGTTCTGGGACGAGGAACTGCTCAAGCGCGATATCCATGCGGTCCGCGCCCATGAAGGCGTCCCCTCGCGCTTTGGCATCATCCCCCGCTTTGGCAAGACCGAGGACATTCGCTGGTTCAACGCCGATCCGACCTACATCCTGCACTTCCTCAATGCCTATGAAGAGGGCGACGAGGTGATCATGGATGGCTATTTCCAAGAAAACCCAACCCCCGGACCTCTGGCAGACGCGCCTCCCGGCTATGCCCACATGATGGGCTTTGTCGATGAGCACAGCTTCTTGCCCAAGCTCCATCGCTGGCACTTCAATCTCAAGACCGGCGAGACTCGCGAATATCACCTTGATGACCGGGTGCTCGAGTTTGGCATGTTCAATCAGCGCTATGCGGGCAAGCCCTATCGCTATGCCTACAGCACCAAGGCCAAGCCCGGTTGGTTCCTGTTCAACGGCTTCGTCAAACATGATCTGGTGACCGGCGAATCTTGGACCATCGACCTTCCCGAAGGTCGCTTTGCCAGCGAGTCGCCCTTTGTCCCTCGGATCAATGCCAAGGACGAGGACGACGGCTATCTGGTCAGCTTCATCATCGACGAGCTTAAGGGCACGTCCGAATGCATCCTGATCGACTGCAAGCGCTTTGAGGACGGCCCGGTCGTGCGCATCGCACTGCCCCACAAGATCAGCAGCGGCACGCACAGCGTCTGGGCCGACCGCGACCTGATCCAGAACGGTCGCCGCACCGCCTGATCCCCTTCCTGTTTCTCAAGACGAAAGCAAAGACCCTATGGAGATCAAAGACAGTGTTGCCCTGGTCACCGGTGGCAATCGCGGCATTGGCGAGGCCTTTGTTCGGGCCTTCCTCGCCGCCGGAGCGCGCCACGTCTATGTCGGCACCCGAGATGTGACCAATGCTCAGCATCTGGTCGAGGAGGGGGCGGGCCGAGTGACCGCCATCGCTCTGGATGTCAGCCGTCAAGAGACCATCGATGCGGCGGCCAAGACCTGCACGGACGTGACAATCTTGGTCAATAATGCCGGACAGTTTCAGATGCAGACCCTTATGCGGGCCCCTGATATGACCTCGGCAAGGGCGGAGATGGAGGTCAACTATTTCGGCCCTCTGGCCATGACCCGCGCCTTTGCCCCGATCTTGGCTAAGAGCCCTGAGAGCGCAATCGCCAACGTCCTGTCGGCTGGCGGCATCGTCGCCATCCCCGGCATGGGCGGCTATAGCCCCTCGAAATTTGCCGCTAGGGCCATGTCGACCTGCCTGCGGGCAGAGCTAGCGCCGCAGAACACGTCCGTCACCGCCCTGATCGTCGGTTCCGTCGACACGCGCATGGCCGCCCATGTTGAGGGCGCTAAAGAGACGCCCGCCTATATTGCCGATGTTGGCCTTAAGGCCATCAAGCGCGGGGCGGATGAGGTCGACACTGACTATATGGCGATTGAGGTTCGCGCCGGCATTTCACGCGACCCCAAGGCCTATGAACTGCAAATGCGTCGCTCGCTTTCGGGCGAGCGCGTCACCACTGGCCGCTGATCAGAAAGAGCCTTCCATGACCCCTCAGCAATATCTCGATCTTGCCGAACGTTTCGTCGGCGCGATTCAATCGGGCGACACCGAGACGGTTCGCGCCTGCTATCACCCCGACGCCAAGCTCTGGCACAATACCGACAATATCGAGCAGACCGTCGATCAGAACATGAAGGTGCTCGGCTGGTTCATCAACAACCTGCCGGACCGTAACTATCGGGTTCTGCGCCGTGAGGCCCTGTCCGATGGCTTCTTGCAACAGCATGTGCTCGAAGCCACCCTGCCCGACGGCAGTCTGTTCAAGATGTCGGCCTGTGTGGTGGTGCGGGTAGAGAACGGCGTCATCACCCGCCTCGACGAATATCTAGACTCCGCCGAGGCTTCGGCATTGCGCAAATTTGGCCGCTAAGCCCTATCGCGTGGACTGGTCGAAATCCTCGACCAGTCCCATCGCGCTCAGCAAATGGTGGCGGTCGTAATATTCGCGCCAGACCTTGATCAACGATCCCTCAAATTCCAAGACCCCCATAACCGGCGCAGAGCCTTCTTTGCCGCGATAGACGAAGCGGTCTGTCCGCTCCATGTAGATGTGGCCGTCAATGACGCCGACATGGTGCAGGTCCAGCGTGATGGACTCCAGTCCATCACCCAATCCCGCAACGCGCTTATAGACGGCCTCACGACCAACAACCGGCTCAACCATCATCGAATGGAGCACGCCGTCGGGGGTGAACATATCCGCGACCTTGCGCCAATCGAGCCTATGCCAAGCATCGGCCATCTCGTGAGTAAGAGCGATTTTTTCAGCATCTGAAAGGGCTTGAGCCATGGTCAAAACATGTTCCTGTACGCCGCTCTTTCCACGCTGGTCAGCGGTCAAAAAATAGCTTGCATAAAAGTACCATCCGTTGGCAAGATAATTTTAGCGGCAGGGTCGGATTCTACTTTTGGGATCCTTTCACAGCCAAGTTTTGGTGAAAACATCTAAAGGATTCAACGTCGTCTGATCGCCTCAAAAGAAGGTGAGACAAAACCAAACCCGTTTTCGAACTCGACTTCCACGTGGGAAGCTATGACGAGACGCCAGCTTCTATATTTTCTGCGCTGCAACTGATTTTTGACGACCAATACAATCCCGCGCAGAAAATAGACGAGATCGGCGGATAGACCTCTGACCTAAACAACAATTTAAGCCAACGAACTGACATCGATTTGGCTAAGGGGGAGACAAAGCAAGTGAAGAACAGACACACCACATCGTCCATTATCGCGCTTATGGCTGGGATGGCTTTGGCCACGCCGCTCATGGCTGCAG
Organism: uncultured Caulobacteraceae bacterium; assembly: GCA_937952995.1. GTDB lineage: Bacteria > Pseudomonadota > Alphaproteobacteria > Caulobacterales > Caulobacteraceae > CAISGS01. The sequence continues at coordinate 3,578 of CALFYB010000188.1, read as the reverse complement.
AGACCACGCCAGCCAGCGGCTCGCAGTTGGAAGAGGTTATCGTTACAGCCCAGAAGCGGGCTGAAAATGTCCAAGCCACGCCCATTTCGATCACGGCCGTCACCGGCACTAATCTCGCCAAGGACCGCGTCCTGTCGCTCGAAGATCTGGGTCATAACCTGACCGGTATCTCCTTCACGGCCAACTCACCGCAGGCCAACGAAATCAACATCCGCGGCGTGGTCAATACCCGCCTCACCTCCCCAACCGCTGACCAGTCAGTCTCGACCTTCGTGGACGATGTCTATGTCAGCCGCTCGGGCAACCTGAACTCGGCCTTCTACGACGTTGAGCGTATCGAAGTGGTGCGCGGGCCCCAGGGCGTGCTTTTGGGTAAGAACGTGGCGGGTGGTGCGATCAACATCATCAGCAACGCGCCAAGCTTCAGCCAGTCCGGCCGCATGACCGTGGCGCTGGGCAATTACGATCTGAAGCAGACCAACGGCTACATCACCGGCCCCTTGACGGACACCCTGGCCGGACGTCTGTCCTTCCAGACCATCAATCACTCCGGCTATGCCAAAGACCTGCTGCACAATGTCGACGTTGAGAACCTCGACTCTGTGCAGGCTCGCGCCCAAATCGCCTATCGCCCCACGGACTCCGATCTTCGGGCCAGCCTCAATGTCGACTACTCTAAGGACAGCAACGACGGTGTGAACCGGGTCGGCGTCAAGAGCTCGACCCTGCCCGCCGGTCCGAACATCTGGTCCGGGACGCGCAAGCTGATCTCCGCCGCGCGCGGTAAACCACTCGGCATCCGCGAAAGCTTCCCCGTGTGGCCACTGTTTGCCGGCGACGCCTCACCAACCCCGCAAGCGGCGCGGCATGAGACCTTCAGCGCCATCGGAAAGATCGACAAGGACGTGACAAAGAATGTCCGTCTGTCGAGCATCACCGGCTTCCGCGCCAACAAGGCCTTCACCCTCTATGACCAAACAGGCCTTGGCCCCACGAACGGGTACAACCTCTCGGCCGCTGATTTGGCTGCAGCAGGTTCCGCATTCCTGTTCGCCGAGCCTGTGAACTTCCGTGAAACGGTGAACCTCTTCACTCAGGAAGTCCGCCTGACCTCCACCGACGACGCCAGCCGTCTCGACTGGATCGTCGGTGCCTATTACATGAAGGGCAATGTCACCCAGAAGAACCGCTACTGGGGTGAATCCCGCGTCCTGCCGACCCTGTCCGGCGAATCCCACTGGATCGATCACGGTCACAACGAGGACATGGCCGTCTTTGGCCAGATTGGCTACAAGCTGACCGATACGCTTAAGCTTGAAGTCGGCGCTCGCTACACCAAGGACAAGAAGGACGGCGACCAGCAGGGCATCATCGTCGCGACCGGCGACAAGTTGAACCCACTGGACAAGGCCCCTCTGACGCCGCTGGTCGAGAACTTCAAGACCAACTACGGCGAAAACTGGAGCGAGGTCACCCCTCAGGCAACCTTACGCTGGACGCCAAGCGACACCCAGATGGCCTATTTCACGGCCTCTAAGGGCTTCAAGGGTGGTGGCTTCCAAAACAGCGCCTCTAAGGCCTTCCCTGCGGCTGCGCCCTATCAGCCTGAAACTGTCACCAACTTCGAGTTTGGCTACAAGACCGAAATGTTCGACCGCACTGTGCGTTGGAACACCGCGATCTTCCACATGGACTACCGCGACCTTCAGGTTCAGCAGACCTTGGCCTCGTGCCTCTGCAACGTGATCAGCAACGCCCCCGGCGCGACCATCAAGGGTGTTGAAACCGATCTGCAGTGGGCTCCGAACGCCTGGTTCAAGGCCTGGGCGAGCGGCAGCTATGTCGATGCCAAGTACGATACATTCGTCTTCGCTGGCGTGAACAACTCCGGCAAAATGATGCAGCGTACGCCAAAATGGCAAGGCGCTGTGGGCATGGAAGCCACGACCAGCGTCGGTTCTTGGAAGGACGCCCTGTCTGGACGCCTGAGCTACCGCTATCAGGGCAAGATGCCTTGGGCTCCTGAGAACACCGCTTGGGAACAGGGCTATGGCACGCTTGATGGCCGTGTGACCCTAACATCGCCGGAAAAGGGCTGGACCGTATCGGCCTTTGCCAAGAACTTGACCGACGAAGTCTATCGCACGAACATTATCGTCTTCTTCAATGACGAGATGTCGTCCTATGGTGCCCCTCGCACCTACGGCATGGAACTTTCCGTACCGTTCTAAAATCGGTGGCCGGGGTGGTGATCTACCCCGGCCTCCCCTACCCACCCTGAGCCTTGAGGACCCAACCAGATGGGACGCTGCTACTCTACTTTGCTCAAGGTGATCGAGACATGGCAGGCCAAGGACGTCGAAGGCGTTCTGGCTCACATGCACGAAGACATTATCTGGCACTATGCCGCCGCCGCCATGCCGCCGATCCGAGGCAAGGCCATGGCCCGCAAGCTGCTCAGCCGCTTTCAAGAGGACATGCACGGCATCCAGTGGCGCATTTTCGCCCATGCCGAGGTCGGAGAGACCCTATTCATTGAAGGGGTCGACGACTATCAATCCACGGATGGCCACCGTATTGCCGCCCCCTATGCCGGAGTTCTCGACTTCCGCGACGGCCTGATCATCGGCTGGCGCGACTATGTCGACATCGGCGTCATCGCTCTGCAAAAGACTGGCGAGCCCCTGTCGAAACAGGTGCTCGAGCTCATCAACCGTCCCACGGCCGCGTAGGAGCTCACCCTATGGACCGCCGCACCCTTCTCGCTGCTGGACTTGCCGTTGGCGGTCTTGCTGCGTCCCCCGCCCTTGCAAAGGATAAGCCCATGTCCCGCCTCTATCCGGTTCTTCAAGCCATCATCAACGCCTGGCATCACCAAGATGTTGAGGCTGTGTTGGTCAATGTCACGGAAGACATTATCTGGCGCAACACCAGCGGCTTTGCCCCCGCCATTCGGGGCAAGGACGAGATGCGCAAGGCCCTGCAGGTCATGGCCCCGCGCATCAAGACCAACAACTGGCGCATCTTTGACTATGCAGAGTCGGCTGACCGCCTGTTCATGGAAGGCGTCGACGAGTTCTGGACCGTGGACGGCAACCATGTGGCCATCCCCTATGCCGGCAGCCTGGTGTTTCGCGGCGGACTGGTCTGCGAGTGGCGCGAATATTTCGATGGCCGCATCAGCTCGTCCATGAAGGACGGCGCGCCGATGAGCGACGAGATCAAGGAAATGATCTCGCGCCCTGTCGCCAAATAGTCAGGCTTCACGCACCGGCGCGGCGGTAGTCCTCGGCCAGATCGTCAATGATCTGGGCAAGCGGCTCTATGGCATGGACCTCGCCGACGCCATGTCCAGCGGACCAGACGTCCCGCCAGCGGGCAGCCGCCTCTTCGGGACGGCCAAGGTCGATCTGGGCCTTGGCTTTGAGCCCCTCAGCATCATAGCCCGCCGCCATCAGGCTGGCCTTTAGCCAGTTGGCGGGGATACCGGTCAGGGCCGCAGACAGGACAATGTCCTCGGCGCTCGCCTCGATCAGCATCTGCTTATAGCCCGCCACCGCGAGGCTCTCGCTGCAGGC
>CALFYB010000187.1 GCA_937952995.1 uncultured Caulobacteraceae bacterium | reverse complement strand
GAATGTCGCCATTGGCAACCTGGGCGGCAAAGCCCGACAGCGACGAGACGACCATCGGCACATGCCCGCCCATCAGCGCGTTGGTGGCATCCGGTCCGCCGCGAAACGGAACGTGCTTCGGGTTCGCCTTCATGATGAACTTGAAGAAATATTCGCCCGCGATGTGCGATCCCGTGCCGATGCCGGCCGTGGCGAAGATAATTTCCTTGTCCTTCTGGCTGGCGACAAATTCCGCCAGGTTCTTGGCCTGATCGGCCTTGCCGATGGCGAAGACTTCCGGCGTTGTTGCGACGATCGAAATCGGCTTCAGCGACGTGCCCAGAAAGCCCTTGTTGCGATAGAGCGTCTCGTTGATCGGCAGGGCAAAGGGCAAGAGGGCCCCATCAGGGCCGCGCGCATGAAGGCCTGCAAGCCGCGCCAACTGCTCAGGTCCCGGCAGGAAGTGGGTGTCAGCCATACCAAGCGGACCGGTAATGTGGTCGCGGACATAGACATCCAATGCCTTGCCGCTGACCGCCTCGACGACCAGTCCGGCCCAATCAATCCCGATGCCATATTCCCACTGGGTGCCCGGATCAAAGACCAGCGGCAGGTCCAAAGCGGCCTTCAGGCCCGTACCGATGCCCGGTGTCCCTGCCTGCTGGGCATAGCGCACCAGATCGGCGTTCCACATGTCATAGGCAAAGCCTGAGGTGTGGGTCAGGAGCTGGCGAAGGGTAATTGGGCCAGCGGCCTCGCGCAGGATCGGCTCGCCCGTTCCCCTAAAACCCTCCAGCACCTTAGGGCTGGCCAAGGCCGGCAGCACCGTGCCCAAGGGCTGGTCCAGATCAACCAAGCCCTGCTCGACCAACTGCATGGCCGCCACCGTGGTCACCGCCTTGGTCATGGAGGCAATGAAGAAGACATCATCGACGCTGAGGGGCTGCGCACTGCCCAAGGCCTTTGGCCCAAAGGCCCCGCTATAGATCACTTCCCCGTTACGGACGGCCATGGCCACATAGCCGGGCAGGGCGGGATTGGCACTGTGGGCAGCGAGGGCTTGATGGATGGCGGTCATGGGCTGGCGTTCCTAGAGGCGTTCTAACGACGGTTAGCCTCATATGGGACGATCCGGATTGGCCTGTAAACCGCGAGGGCCCCAGCGGCGCGGCGAAATCCTTTACAAAAGCTTAACCCGGCGGCCAAAGCCCTCTAGTCTGGCGAGTATGAACGCTCCGGCCACCGTGATTCCCGCGCCCCAGATCCATCCCGACACCACCCCGGTGATGGCGCAATATTTTGACGCCAAATCGCGCCAGCCCGACGCGCTGGTGTTCTTTCGCATGGGTGATTTCTACGAGCTGTTCTTCGACGACGCCGTCAAGGCGGCGGAGGCCTTGGGTATTGCGCTGACCAAGCGCGGCAGCCATGGCGGCGAACCGATCCCCATGTGCGGCGTGCCGGTCCACGCGTCGGAAGCCTATCTGGCCAAGCTGATCCGCAGCGGCTTCAAGGTCGCGGTCTGCGAACAGATGGAAGACCCGGCAGAGGCCAAGAAACGCGGCTACAAATCCATCGTGCGGCGCGATGTTGTGCGTATCGTCACGCCGGGCACCTTGACCGAGGATGGGCTTCTCGATGCACGCGGGGCCAATCGGCTGGCCGCCATTGCCGTTCGGGGTGGACAAGCCTCTGTGGCCAGTGTTGAGCTGTCGACCGGCGATGTTGAAGCCTTGGTCATGGACCGGGAAGGCTTGGCCGCAGCGCTCGCCGCTCTGCAGCCCTCCGAAATCTTGGTGCCGGACCGCCTCTTTGCCGATGAGGTCGTGTCTGCAGCCCTAAAGGCCGTATCGGGTCTGGTCCAGCCGATGGCATCGGCCTTGGCAGAACCGGGCGCATCGGAGGCGCGGCTCAAGCGGCTCTACGGCGTGGACACACTCGACGGGTTCGGGGCCCTGACGGGGGCAGAGATCTCGGCGCTGGGCCTGATTGCGGCCCATCTGGAAACCACACAGGCGGGCAAGCTTCCGGCCCTTCGTCCCCCGCGCCGCGCCGGCGCTTCGGACATCATGGCCATTGACCCGGCCACGCGCTTTAGTTTGGAGATTGACCGGACCCAGAACGGTGGGCGTGAAGGCTCGCTTCTGGCGGCCATTGACCGCACGGTGACGGCGGGCGGTGCGCGGTTGTTGGCGGCTCGGCTGGCAAGGCCGCTGCTGTCGCCCGCCGCGATTGGTGCCCGTCTGGACGCCGTGGGCTGGTTCTTGGAGCGCCGCAGCCTTCGGGCCAGACTGCGTGACCAGCTCAAGGGCTCTGGCGATATGGCCCGCGCCCTATCGCGTCTGGCGCTCGGCCGAGGTGGGCCGCGCGATCTGGGCTGTCTGCGTGATGGGCTGAAGGCGGGTGAAACCATCGCAGCGGCGGTGCTGTCGGGCACCGGGCAAGGTGGCATGGACGGCCCTCCGCCCGAGATTGCCGAGGCCCTGTCGGCGCTAACGCCCTCGCTTCACCCGGACCTTGCGCGCTTCCTTGCCAACCTCAGCGAAAACCTAGGCGAAGACCTGCCCGCCCAAGCCCGGGACGGCGGCTTTGTCGCGCCCGGTGCGCGGCCAGAGCTGGACCAGACCAGAGCCCTGCGCGATGACAGCCGCCGGGTGGTCGCTGCCCTAGAGCAGGCCCTGATCGCTGAGACCGGCGTTCCGCTGAAGATCAAGCACAATGCCGTGCTCGGCTATTTCGTCGAGGCCACCGCCAAGCAGGGCGAGGTCCTGTTCCAGCCACCTTGGAACACGCGCTTCATCCATCGCCAGACCCTCGCCAATCAGGTGCGGTTCACGACCACAGAACTGGCCGAGCTGGATGCCAAGATCGCGCAGGCGGCGGAGCGGGTGCTGGCCATCGAGGTCCAGACCTTTGAGCTTTGGCGTGCCGAGGCGCAGGCTCTGGCCGCGCCGATCCAGGCCGCCGCCGAAGGGGCCGCGCGGATCGATGTCGCCGCCGCCCTATCGGAATGGGCCGACGATGTTCAGGCCGTTCGCCCGATCATTGACGATAGCCTTGTGTTCGAGGCCGAGGGCGCGCGCCATCCGGTCGTTGAGGCGGCGGTCAAGCGTCAGGGCCTTCCCTTCACCCCCAATGACTGCCTGCTCGATGGGGCGGGGCTGGCCGGGGTGCGGCTGGCGGTGGTGACGGGGCCGAACATGGCCGGTAAGTCGACCTTCTTGCGCCAGAACGCGCTTTTGGCGGTGCTGGCTCAGGCCGGAGCC
>CALFYB010000186.1 GCA_937952995.1 uncultured Caulobacteraceae bacterium | reverse complement strand
CGGCGATGTCGGCATGATGGTGGACCGCGATCCCTTGCGGCGTATAGCTGGCATTGGCCATCGGCACCCGCTTCAGCGCCAGCGCTGCGCAGCGGATGATCAGGTCATTGACCGACACCTTAACGCCCGACGCCTCCAGCCCGGCATTGATCCGCGTGCGCGCATCGAGCAAGGCGTCTAGTTCCAGATCGATGGACAGCGGGAAGTGTGGAATGTCCCTAAAGCTCTCTGTCATGCGCCGGGCAATGGTCTTACCCATGCCGTCGAGCGGCACCAGATCATAGGAGCCGGGCGCGATGCCCATCTGTTCAAGGCTCTGGACCTGACGCGGCTCAGCGACCGTCGTCGGCGCGGCTTGGGCGGTGACAGGCTTGCGACCCGCCTGAGCATCGATGTCGCGCTTGATGATCCGGCCGTGGGGGCCGCTGCCGCTGATCGTGGCCAGATCAATCCCCGCTGCCCGCGCCAAGCGCCGGGCCAGAGGTGAGGCTGCGATACGATCTGAAGCGGGCGAAACCCCCTCCACCGCTTTGCGGTCCCCCTCCCCCAGAGGGGGAGGATTTACAGGCTTAAGATCTTCCCCCTTTGGGGGAAGTACCGGCGCAGCCGGGGAAGGGGGTGAGGCCACCTCCCCTTCACTGGCCAACTGCGCAATGACCGTATTGACCTTAACGCCCTCAGTCCCCGCCGCGACCAGCAGCGCCGAAATCACGCCCTCGTCCACGGCCTCGACCTCCATGGTCGCCTTGTCGGTCTCGATCTCAGCAATGACGTCACCGGCCTTGACCGTATCACCCACAGCCACATGCCACTTGGCCAACACGCCCTCCTCCATCGTCGGAGACAGGGCTGGCATCAGAATGTCGATGGACATGGGCTTAGCTCCCGTAATCGAGTGAGGCGGCGGCGGCGTCGAGGATAGCCTCAACGTCGAGGCCATAGGTCCGGTAAAGGTCAGGCAAATCGCCGGACTGGCCAAAATGATCCATGCCCAGCGCCGAAACCCGCGAGCCCTTGACGCCGCCAAGCCACGACAGGGTCGCAGGCGGACCGTCGATCACGGTGACCAGCGAGGCTCCGGCCCCTAGGGGCGCCAATAACTTTTCGATATGGGACGGCTCCCGCCGCCCCTTGGCCCGCGCCTTCAAGGCCGCAGACCAGTCCAGATGCAGCCGGTCAGGGCTGGTCACCGCCAGCAAGCCCGCGCCGGGAATGTCTTCGCGGATCTGCTCAAAGGCCTCCATCGCTTCTGCGGCAATGGCACCGGTATAGACCACGGCCATTTCCGCGCCGGGAGCGGGTTCGACCTGCCAATAGGCCCCGGCGATCACGTCGTCGATCTGGGCCGCGCTTAAGGTCCGCTCCGGCTGTTCCAGCGCCCGGGTCGAGAGGCGCAGGTACACCGAATTACCCTCTGGCTGCTGCATGAAGTCAAAGGCCCAGCGCATGATCTCGACCAGCTCGTCGACGAAGGCCGGTTCGAAATAGCTGAGCTTGTCCTGCGCCATGCCGATCAAGGGCGTGTGGATCGACTGATGCGCTCCGCCTTCGGGGGCCAAGGTCAGGCCAGACGGCGTCGCCACCAGCAAGAACCGGGCATCCTGATAGCAGGCATAGTTCAGGGCATCGAGGCCCCGGTTGATGAAGGGGTCGTAGAGGGTGCCGACCGGGATCAGCCGCTGGCCGCCGAACAGATCGCCCGCAAGGCCCAAAGCGCCGAGCAGAAGGAACAGGTTATTCTCGGCGATGCCCAGCTCGATATGCTGGCCATGCGGCCCCATCAGCCACTTTTGCGGCGAGGCGATGTTGCTGTCCTTGAACTGGTCGTGGCGGGTGTCGCGGGCGAAGATGCCGCGCTGATTGACCCAGCCGCCCAGATTGGTCGAGACCGTCACGTCCGGCGAGGTCGAGACAATGGCATCGGCTAGCGGTCCGCCCATACGGGCCAGATCATTCATCACCTTGCCAAAGGCCACCTGCGTGGACTGGCGTCCTGAGGGCCGTGGGAAGGTCGCGGCATCTGGCACCTCCACGCGCGGCGCAGGCGCGTCGGGCTGGCGCTTGCCGAAGGGGGCGTTGTCGATGAAGGCCTGATAGGCTTCCGGCGCGCGCGGCAGGCCCGCAAAGGGCTCCCACTCCTGACCCTTGGGCACGCCCATCCGGGCCTGGAAGGTCTCCATCTGGGTCGGGGTCATCAGGCCCGAATGGTTGTCCTTGTGGCCTTGGAACGGCAGGCCAAAACCCTTGATCGTATAGACGATGAACAGCTTGGGCCGCTGGTCGGTGACCTCGTGGAAGGTCTCGAGCAAGAGGTCCATGTCATGCCCGGCCAGATTGGTCATCAGGGCCGCCAGCGCCTCGTCATCATACTGGGCCAGCAGATCGGCGATGCCCGCATGGGCGCTGAGGTCCGCCAGCAACTGCTTGCGCCACGCCTCGCCGCCTTGGAAGCTGAGGGCTGCGAACAGGTCGTTGGGGCAATCATCGATCCAGGTGCGCAGGTGCTCGCCGCCGGGCTGAGCGAAAGCCGCCTCCAGCCGGTAGCCATATTTCAGGGTGATGACGTCCCAGCCCACCGCCGCGAATATGTCGGTGAAGCGTAGGAACATGCTGTCGGAGGTCGTGGCATCGAGGCTCTGGCGATTATAGTCGACGATCCACCAGGTATTACGCAGGTCGTGCTTGGCCCCCTCGATCAAGCACTCATAGATATTGCCCTCGTCCAGCTCGGCATCGCCTAGCAGCGAGATCATCCGCCCCTGCCGCGCAGGCGACATGCGCTCATGGGCCAGCATGTAGTCCTGCACGATCGAGGAAAAGGCCGTCATGGCCACGCCCAGACCGACCGAGCCAGTAGAGAAATCCACGTCGTCCTGATCCTTGGTGCGCGACGGATAGGACTGTGCTCCGCCCAGCGACCGGAAGCGCTGGATCTGGTCCAGAGACTGGCGGCCATAGAGATACTGGATGGCGTGGAAAACCGGGCTGGCATGGGGCTTGACCGCAATCCGGTCTTCCGGACGCAGGACCGAGAAATAGAGCGCTGACATCACCGTCGCCAGCGAGGTGGACGAGGCCTGATGCCCCCCGACCTTGAGGCCGTCGCGGCTCTCGCGCAGGTGGTTGGCATTGTGGATGGTCCAGGAGGCCAGCCAATGGACCTTGCGGTCCAGGTCAC
>CALFYB010000185.1 GCA_937952995.1 uncultured Caulobacteraceae bacterium | reverse complement strand
TCAAGGTGTCGATGATCAGGTGCTGTTCGACCTCAGCGACTGTGAGACCAACGAAGCCGCGCGACGCATCGGAGTTGGCAACCGTCATGGCCGTTGATGCGGCTTGAGCGGCCCGGCTCGCGGTCTGCGCCACTGGATCAGAGCTGGTTCGGGCGGCCATCTGCTGTCCATCAGGCAGACGAATGGCGGGCTCGGCAATGTCTGAACCGGTGGAGAGCAAAACGGCGCGATGCATGGCATTTTCCAGCTCCCGCACATTGCCCGGCCAACGGTGGGACAGGAGCCGACGGCGAGCCTCCTCGGAAAGGGGGCGTTCGGGGATGGCGTTGGAGGCCGAATATTTTTTGATGAAATGGTCTGCCAACGCCAAGATATCGGCCGGACGCTCGCGCAGAGCCGGGAGGCGCAGATTGACCACGTTCAGGCGGTAGAGCAGGTCTTCGCGGAAGGTACCGGCCTTCACAGCCTCTGCCAGATCGCGGTTCGAGGTGGCGAGAATGCGGATATTGACCTTCACAGGACGCGTGCCACCGACCCGGTCAATTTCGCGCTCTTGCAGGGCGCGCAGCAGTTTTGCCTGCAGGCGCGTATCCATTTCGGAGATTTCGTCGAGCAGCAGCGTGCCGCCGTCAGCCTCTTCGAACTTACCGATCCGACGGGCAATCGCGCCGGTAAAGGCTCCCTTTTCGTGACCAAATAGTTCAGATTCTAACAGATTTTCGGGAATGGCCGCGCAGTTGACGGAGATGTAGGGGCGGGCGGAACGCTTGGACTTCTGGTGCAAATATTTGGCCATGACCTCCTTACCGACCCCGCTTTCGCCGGTGATCAGGATCGAGGCATCAGACGCGGCCACTTGATCGGCAAGGCTGATGACGGCGGTCATAGAAGGATCGCGCGCAACCAAGGCGCTGTCTTCGGCGACGACTGCGGCCAGAACCGCAGCGATCAGCTCAGCATCGGGCGGCAGAGGAATGAACTCTTTAGCCCCCGCCCGGATGGCATCACCGGCGCGGCGTGGATCGGCGGCAATCCCGCAGGCGACCACAGGCACGTGAATACGCTCAGCCTCATTGGCGGCGATGAGCCCGGCAATATCGAGGTCATAGTCAACCATCAGCAGGTCCGCGCCCTGCCCCGCGCGCAGGGCATGGGTCGCCTTGGCGCAGGTGTCGACATGCGCCACCTTGGCCCCCGTGGCCATGGCCATCTGCACCGCTGCGGAAAGCTGTCCACTCAATCGTCCGACGACTAAAAGCCGCATAATCTTCTCCTCAATGACGCACAGCCGATCAGGCCTGTGAGTCACCGTCCTTAATGATTTCCGTCATGGTCACGCCGAGCCGCTCATCGACGATCACGATCTCGCCGCGGGCAACCAGGCGGTTATTCACGTAGATGTCGATCGCTTCCCCGACCTTGCGGTCCAGCTCGAGAATGCTTCCCGCGCCTAGTTTCAACAGCTGAGCGACAGACAGTTGGGCGCGGCCAATAACCGCCGAAATGCTCACGGGAACATCAAAGACCGTGGCAAGGTCGCTGGCGGACTTGCTCTCGTTATCCATCGGAATGTCCGATGCCAAACCATCGGAAGGGTCGAACTCGTCGAGGGTCAGGGGCGTGTCGCTGGCCATGGGCAGACCTCTCTCTTAGGGGTTGATGGCGGAAGGAAGGGCTTGGGAATTGATCGCTTCGGCATGCAGTCCTTCGGCGATCAAGGCATTGTGTAGGGCTTGGGCGACCCGCTCAGCCGTAACAGTCGGGTCATAGCTGGCGCGGCCATCGCCCCAATCAAAGTGGAAAGCGGCATGGGGCATCATGGGGTCTGACTTGACCACGATCTGTCCCGGCATCCCTAAGGCTTGGGCCTGATCATCCAGAGTCTGCTGAAACCGCTCGACGAGATCAGCGGGGGCCCGAACGGTGAGGCGTGGACCGGTCACTATTTCGCCTGCGAGGGCATCAAGCGCCGCGCGGGCGGGGGCATCTGGAAACTGCTCGAGGGCGGCATCCGCAATTTGCCTTGCGCAGGCGAGGGACAGCTCCGCCGATCCGACCCGATGGTCATGGGCGATCTGGACGAGGGTGGAGAGAGCAGCTTGCGCGGCTTGGGCTATGGATTGCAGGGCGGCGGCGGCGGCTTGCTCGGTCAAAACCAGGGCCGAACGCTGTCCGTCTTCGAAACAGTCTGCCCGAATCTGGGTCACCTCTTCGAGGGTAAAGATCCGCTTCTGTTTGGGCGGGGCATAGGCAATACCGCCCTCGTCGTCGAAGACCGTTTCAAAGCTGAATTTGCGGGGCGCGGCGTCGGTCATCTTAATAGATCAACTCGTCGTCGCCGCCCTGGCCGGCCATCATGATTTCACCGCGGGCGGCAAGATCCTTGGCGACCTGAACCATGGCCATCTGTGCGGCATCGACGTCTTTCAAACGGACTGGACCCATCGACTCCATATCGTCACGCATGATCTTCGACGCGCGCTCGCTCATATTGGAGAAGAACAGTTCGCGCAGCGCATCGGACGAGCCCTTGAGGGCCAGACCCAACTGATCCTTTTCGACAGCGCGAAGCAGGGTTTGAACCCCACCGGGATCGAGCTTGGCAAGGTCTTCGAACACAAACATCAGGGCGCGGATGCGCTCGGCGCTTTCGCGCGTACGCTCTTCCAAGGCACTGAGGAAGCGAGACTCGGTCTGGCGGTCGAAATTGTTGAAGATGTCCGCCATCATTTCGTGGCTGTCGCGCTTGGCGGTGCGGGCCAGGTTGGACATGAATTCATTGCGCAGGGTCAGCTCGATCTTGTCCAAGATTTCGCGTTGAACCGGTTCCATGCGCAGCATCCGGGTCACGCATTCCAGCGCAAAATCTTCGGGCAGCGCGGATAGAACGCGCGCGGCGTGATCGCCTTTGATCTTGGACAACACCACGGCAACGGTCTGGGGATATTCGTTCTTCAGATAGTTGGCGAGCACGGCCTCGTTAACATTGGCCAGCTTGTCCCACATGGTCCGACCGGCCGGACCACGGATCTCCTCCATCAAGGAGTCGACCTTTTCCGGTGGGAGGAAGGCGGTCAGGAGGCGCTGGGTCTGTTCGTAAGAGCCCATGATCGCGCCGGTCGTGGACAGACCGGAGACAAACTCCATCAACAGGTCTTCAACCACAGTCGATGGCACAGCGCCGAGGCTGGCCATGGCCGAGGAAATGTCCTTGACCTCTTCTTCGTCCAGACCTTCCCAAATGGCCTGAGCTTCCTCGCCCAGGGACAGCAGAATGACGGCAGCCTTTTCCGCGCCGCTTAGACCGCCTGCATTTGTGATCCCTTTTTTACCACCGCGCGGGCTCATGTCGCCTCATGTAACCAGCCCCGGATGATCGAGATCGACTCTTCCGGGTTATTGTTCACGAATTCAGAGACGCTTCGGACTGAAGACGACTTCACCTGTCCTTCAATCCGCGCAATGTCGATGCGGGCGTCAATAGCGTTATCGGTGAGGGCGGGGACCGATCCGTCGGGATTGGCCAAGGCCAACTGTCCCGCGCCACCCTGTCCAACCAGGGCCATCTGTGTGCTGCCTTCGCCTCTTGCTGTGGCCAACAGTGGCCGGACAACGAAGAAGATGACCAGCAGCGCAACGATGGTCAGGATGCCCAGTTCGGCAGCCCGCATGATGTCGTTCTTGTCAAAGCCAGCCAAGGGCGAGCCCGCTACCACACCGCCGACCAGATCATCATCCCGGGCAAACTGCACGTTAGTCACCGTGACCGTATCGCCGCGGGCTTGGTCAAATCCAACAGCAGAGCGGACCAGATCTTCGATCCGCTTCATTTCTTCGGCCGAGCGCGGCTTGTAAGGGGTTGGCTTGCCGTCTTTACCCACGGAGGTGAGGCCATCGACGGCGACCGCGACAGACAGGCGCTTGACCTGACCGGGCTCAGTGATCGTCGTGGTATTGGTGCTCGAAATCTCAAAATTCGTGGTTTCTTCGGTGCGGCCACTGGCATTGAGGGTCGGGTCAGTTGGCGTCGCGGCACCGGTACCGCCGGGGATATTGTTTGCCACGGTGGCCTGACCGGTGTTGTCGGGCTTGTTTTCCTTGGCATTTTCTTCAACGGTTTGGGTCGAACGCACGACCTGGCCATCGGGGTCGAACTTGCTCTCTTGAACCGTAACGCGGGCCTGATCCAGAACGGCGGTCACGTTCACTCGAACCTTACCGGGACCAACGACGCCCTCGACCAGATCGCGCACCTTGCGGCGAATGGCCTCTTCGGCTTCGTTGCGGCGTTCTTCGCCAGCGGCACCGAGGCTATCGCTCTGACCTCCCGCTAAGAGCTTACCCTTCTGATCGACGATGGTGACCTTTTCGGGCATCAGGCCGGGAACGGCGCTGGCCACGAGATTTTGCAACGACCGAACCTGTTCGGCGGTAGGCGCACGACCGTTGACACCGATCGTGACAGCAGCTGTCGGCGGCTGAGGCGCGTCTTCGAACAGTTCACGCTTGGGCATGGACAGCTGAACGCGTGAGAAATTGACCCACTCCTGCGAACGGATGGTCCGCGCCAACTCACCTTCAAGAGCGCGTTGGCGGTTCAGGTTCTGAACGAAATCAGTCTGACCCAGCGCGTTGGTCTGATCGAAAATTTCGTAGCCAACCGACCCTGTGCTCGGCAATCCCTTGCCGGCTAGGAGCATGCGCGTCGAGCCAACCTTGTCGCGGGCAACGAAGATGGTCGAGCCGTCGCCCTTGGCGTCATATTTGATCCCTGCCTGATCAAGGGCAGCGGTGATCGTGGAGGCTTCTTTCAGATCGAGGTTGGAATAGAGGAGGGATTGGGGCGCGGAACCGAAGTTCAAAATCAATGCGAATAGCGCAGCCGCCACACCGGCGGAAACGCCGATAATGGCAGCGAGGCGGCCGATCCCGAACCGCTGTAGCGCACTGATGAACTGTTCCACGCCTTACGCCCTTCATAGGCGACGCAGGTTGGCACCCTTGTCGCTAGGCAGTAATTTCCCAGTACAAGGTAAACGAGACGTTTACACATTGGCTAAAGTGCTAAATTTCTTGTTTAGCACCGTCAAGCGTGCGGGCGGCTCGGGCCTGCTCGAGTCTCAGATTCTCCTTCTGGGCCTTGGTTTGGCCAAAGCGCAGGCGGTTCTGCCGGGCCTCGGCAGAATTTTCCGCCTTGGCCTTGGATTTTCGAACGCGGTTAAGATTTATCAGGTCGGCCATAGGGTCAGCCCGGTGCGATCATGGTCTCTGGGCGCACGACGGCGTCAAATTCCTCGTCCGTGACATAACCGCCGCCGACGGCTTCTTCGCGCAGGGTGGTGCCGTTTTTGTGTGCCGTCTTGGCGATCTTGGCGGCATTGTCGTAGCCGATCTTAGGGGCCAAGGCGGTGACGAGCATCAAGGACCGGTCCAGAGCCGCCTTGATATTGTCGCGGCGGGCCTCGATGCCAACCACGCAATTGTCGGCAAACGAGATCGAAGCGTCGGCCAGCAAGCGGACCGACTGCAGGAAATTATAGGCCATGACGGGATTGAAGACGTTCAGCTCGAAGTGACCTTGGCTACCCGCCACCGTCATCGTCGTCTGATTGCCGAACACCTGAGCACAGACCATGGTCATGGCTTCGCACTGCGTGGGATTGACCTTACCGGGCATGATCGACGAGCCAGGCTCGTTCTCGGGCAAGGACAGCTCGCCAAGGCCAGAGCGAGGACCCGAACCGAGGAAGCGAATATCGTTGGCGATCTTGAACAGGGCCGCCGCTGCCGAGTTGATCGCGCCGTGTCCGAAGACAAGGGCATCGTGCGCCGCGAGGGCTTCGAACTTGTTCGGTGCCGTCGTGAAGGGCAGGCCGGTCAGGGCCGCAATCCGCTCGGCAACCTTTTCGGCAAATCCGACTGGGGCGTTGAGGCCGGTGCCGACGGCGGTGCCGCCTTGGGCCAGTTCCAATATGCCGGGCAGGGTCATTTCGATGCGGCTGATCGCGTTGGCGACCTGCTGCGCATAGCCGGAAAATTCTTGGCCCAGCGTCAGGGGGGTGGCGTCCTGCGTATGGGTGCGGCCAATCTTGATGATGTCCTTGAACTCTTCCTGCTTGGCCAATAGCGAGGCGTGCAGGTGCTTAAGCGCGGGCAACAGGTCGTTGACCACCTGTTCGGCGGCAGCGATGTGCATGGCCGTGGGATAGGTGTCGTTCGAGGACTGGCTCATATTGACGTGGTCGTTGGGATGGACTGGCTTCTTGGAGCCCATCTCGCCGCCGAGCATTTCAATGGCGCGGTTCGAAATCACTTCATTGGCGTTCATGTTGGACTGGGTGCCGGACCCGGTCTGCCAGACCACCAGAGGGAAATGGTCGTTCAGCTTGCCGTCGATGACCTCTTGCGCCGCTTCGGCGATGGTTTGGGCCAGCTTAGGATCAAGGCGGCCAAGGGCGGTGTTGGCCTCAGCGGCCGCCCGCTTGACGATGCCAAGGGCGCGGACCACGGGCAGGGGCTGCTTTTCCCAACCGATCTTGAAGTTTCCGATCGAACGCTGGGACTGTGCGCCCCAATAGCGTGAGGACTCGACTTCGATCGGTCCAAAAGTATCGGTCTCTGTGCGGGTGGTGGTCATGGCAACGGTCCTTGGTCGGGTGTCACATTAAAGGGTCTGGCGTGGGTTTAACCTCCCAGAGCGCGGCTGCAAAGGGTGATGGGCAGATCGAGCGCATGAGGTTATGACTTTCTCCCATGAGCGATGAATGGACAGGCAAGGGCAAGGTGCGCGCGCGCGAGATCGGCGGCGGACTTGAGATCACGGTCGAGGGACTGACCACTCAGGCCAAGTACTACAAGCCGCTGGTCCACGAGTTCTTCCGCAAGGAATGGCGCAGTGCCAGACCCGCGTGGGGCGAATATACCGTCGAAATTATGATGGACTATGTCGGTGATCCGCCATGGATGGACCTCGACAATCTCGCCAAGGCCCTGCTCGACGCCATCAAGGGCTATGCCTTTCACGACGATGCTCAGGTCGCGCGCCTATTGGTCGAGCGACAAGCAAACGACCGCGAGCGGATCACCATCCGGGTCGACCGGCGCGGTGACTTGCCGGTGCCGCCGGGCCTGCGCTAGGCCTTAGCTGTTCCAAGGCTCCAGACCGCCGCGCATAGCCACCAAGATCGCGAAGATCGTGAAGATCAGGGTCGACATGCTGAACCGCAGCTTGCGCCAGCTTGTCCAGCTATCGACGCGCCGACCGCCGCGCCAGATATTGGTCATCATCAAGAGGGTGATGGCTGTGAGGATACTGGCGACGAGGGCGCAGGACGAGGCCAAGGTGACCAAGCTTCCGGGCCATGAATAGAAGATCTGGCTAATATCTTCAGCCGCATTGGCCCACAGGGCGACCATGACCATGGCGGCGAGCCACAGTCCGGCGATCGAGGTCTGCATCAAGCCCGCGCGGCCTTGGGTCGGGGTTTGACGGAACTCGCGGCGATCGCGTGTGAACAGGCCAACAATGGCGGCGATTGAGCATAGGGCAGTCAAGGCAGCGAATAGGGACAGGGTTGATCCGGACGTCAGCAGATTTTCGCGTTCAAAGACTTGGGTCCCCATCGGATCGTAGAACCGAACGGCCTTGCCATTTTCAATGTCGAACTTGATCTCTTCGACCCCGTTCACACTGACCAGCCAGCCAGGGCGGCGGCTGAGCACATAAGCCTTGATGGTCCCGCCCCGATTGAGCAGCAAGGTGCCGTCTTTGGTCACATCGACGGACGCCTCACCAATCAGGGTTTCGACCAGCTTTTCGAGACCACTATAGGCGCGGCGCGTGGACAGGTAGGAGCCCTCATAGATTTTGGCCTGCTCTGCCAAGTCGGGCGTACCGGCAAAGGGTTTCAAGGTCGGTGTGGCGTAATATTGCTCTACGATCCGGGCGGGAAGGCTCGAGACAAGGCTCTCGCCCGTAGAGGTGTTGGTCGAGATAAAGATGCCCAGATTAAGGTCGGGAACCGTCACCATGTTGGACAGGAACAAGAGGGTGGCACCGGCATGGCCCTGACCCCTGAACCCGCCGGGCAGAGGATAGTCAATAAAGCCATGATCCCAACCGTTCTGGCTGTTCGAGGGATTGCGCAGCGGTGTGCGGAAGGCCTTGGCGGTGGTTGGGCTGTAGATCACCTGTCCGTCAATCGTGCCGCCATTTAGGATCAGCTGCATATAGCGGGCCATATCGGCAGCCGTGGAACTGGCGGAACCGGCGGGCGCGATCTGGCTGACATGTTCGAAGGTCTTGGGCACGAACGAGGCCCCGTTCCAGTAGAACCCGTCGGAAACCTGCGCCGCAAGGGCCGTGGGCATGGGGGCTGGCAGGTCCGCGCGCGCCGGATAAGGCTCGCGGAAGGTGGTGTGGTTCAGACCAAGGGGCCGGATAATCCCACTCTCGATCAGGCTCTCAAAGGGCTTGCCCGAAACATAGGCGGAGATCTCACCGCCAAGGGCTGCGCCATAGTTGGAATAGCTCGACATCAGCCCCGGCTCACGCACCCGGTCAGGCCGCTCTTGGCGCAAATAGGTGGCGAGGGGGCGAATGCGGTCGGCGTCGCGTTCAAATAACTGGCCCATGGCCTTGTCTTCAAAGCCGGGCGTATGGGCCATGAGGTCGCGCACCAGAATGGGCTGCTTGAACCCCTGATCCTTGATCTGCAGCTTTTCGGGCAAATAGAGGTTGACCGGTGCGTCAAGGCGAAGATGACCCGCCTCGACCTCTTTCATCAGGGCGATCCAGGTGAAGGTCTTGGAAATCGAGCCGAGGCGAAACAGGGTTTGGTCAGGATTGACGGGCTTGGCCGGTGAAAGCTGGGCGAGGCCATAGCCTTTTTTCAGCACGATCTGGCCGTTCTGAACGACAGAGACCGTAACACCAGCAATATGGTCGCGCTCCATGCTGCGCCGGACCATGCCATCGACAAAGGCTTCAAGCTCAGCCGGTGCGATGGGGGTTCCGGGAGCAAGACGCGCTCCTGGGCGGGCCGGTTGGGTCGGCACCACAGGCGCGACGATGGCCGGAGCCGCCTTTGCGGGTAGAGCAACGGCGGCGGCGGTTAGACCCGCAGCGGCGGGCGCTGCGGCCCGGCGGGCTTGGTAATAGGATCGGTAGGTTCGCTTTGGATACTGACGCGCCTGCCCCACCGGCTTTGTTACTGAGGGCGTCGTTATGGGCGCTGAACTGATCGCGGGTGTGACGGCTGCGGCTGGACCGGTAGCCTTGGTCTCTTGCCCCCAACTGACCGACGCCGTGAGCGAAAGGGTCGCTACCAGCAGGCCTGTCCAGATCGTCTTTGATGACAGTGACATCCGCATAACTCGACCTTACCGATTTCAGATGCCGCCTTCGGCAAGCTTACCCTATGGTAAAGGGCTTTTAGGACACCAAACGACCGCGATAAAGGCTTGTCTTGCCCAATTCGTATTATCGTGAGGGTTGACTGCCGCTCGGCTTGGCAAACGGATAGAGGGCAAGGATAGGTCGTAAATGGGTTCCAATGAACAGTTGAGGTTCAGAGGCAGGTGACACCCCTTCACGACTTTCCCTTTCGCTGACGCAGGCCCGTACCGCGTTGGCAAGCGCCGGGAAGCCCATCGCCTTAGGCATTTCTTGCAAAAAACAAGCATCAAAGAAGGTGTAGACGTCGGCCTCTCCGCATCCGAACGAGGTACGATCCGGTCTTGCCGCCGTCAGGATCATCCGATCGGCGGAGGCCAGTGGCGGTACAAAGACCCCCGAAAAACAGGCGCTAATCACCGCCACGGTCGGACGGTCTGCGCAGGTACGATTGACGATCTCGGCCAGAACGCCGGGCGCGAGGATTTGATCACCAAAGACAATACCTTCTGGGGCGCCGTGAGAGGTGATGTAAACGAGGCAACCGCCCGTCACTTTCGTGGTCAGTTGGCCAAGGGTCTCATAGAGCTGGCGAGGTTTGGTCGGCAGGGCCCCGGCCTTGGCATAGCGCTCTGGGCGAACTGAGAACTGTCGAACATTATCCGCCGAAAAGCCGATATCGATCAGGTTTTTGGCGATATCGCGCCGCGCATTGTCGAACACTTCTGACGGGGCTCCGCTATGGGCGTGCCAGTCTCCCGCAACGACGACGGCCGCCCAATCCGAAAAGGGCCCGGCCGTCTGCGCCATGGCGGAAGCAGGCCGCAGGATCAGCAGGCCGCTGAGAACAAGCCAAACCAAACCCCGCCATAGCCCCATAGTCTGGTCCCTATTTTTTGAACTTCGTGAAGGGGGTCGGGATGGCTGTCGCCGTGGCCTTGGCCAACAAGCGGCCCTCGGCGTCATAGAGCTCGCCCTCAGTGAAGGCGATGGTGCGGCCATATTTGATCACCCGCCCGATACCGCGAATGGGTCCGGGCAGGCCCGGGCGCAGGAAGCTGGTCTTCATTTCAAGCGTTGGCAGAACGCACGTCATGTCTGATGCCACCATCCCGGCCACCGACATGCACTCGTCCAACATGGCGCAGAGATAGCCGCCTTGAATCTGTCTCATCGGATTGCAGAAGTCGGTTTTGGCGTCGAAGGCGACCTCGACCGTCATGGCCTCGCGGTTGACCGCCACCATCCGAAAGCCAAGCAGGGCCGAACCGGGCGGTGGATTCTTGCTGGCTTGGAAGCGCGCGAGCAGTTGCTCGTCCGTCAGCACGACTTTCTCTGGGGCGCTCACTTGCGCGCTCACTGGCGCGCTCTCTGAGGCTATTGCGTCGCTCATAGTTCTATTTCTTCCGGAATTGGTCGAGGGAAACGATCTTGGGGCCTTCGGACACAGGCTCGGTCGGGGTGTCAGGCTCAGGCGGGGTCGGGTCGACCTCTGGCACTTCGACATCGAACTGCAGCATGAACTGCACGCTCGGGTCAAAGAAGCGCGAGACGGCAGCATAGGGCACAGTCATGCGCTTGGGCTGGCCGCCGAAGCTCAGGGTTATGGAAAATAGTGTGTCCGCCACCACCAGATCCCAGAACTGGTGCTGCAAGACGATGGTCATCTCTTCTGGGAACTTGGCCAGAAGGTCAGACGGAATGGAAACGCCCGCCGCCGTGGTCTTGAACGAGACATAGAAATGGTGAGCGCCGGGGATGCCTGCTGGCGATGCCGCCCGCTGCAGAGCGGCCTTCACGACCCCGCGCAGGGCCTCCTGCGCCATCTGATCGTAATGCATCTCGTCTGGGGTGATCTTATCTTTAGACATTTGGCGTCGTCACTTTCCAGAACCGCGTCGTAAATTGTGTGGGTAGACCAGAGGACCAAAACCCTACCCTCTGTCTGACAAACCGCAAAGCGGCGACTGCTTCAAGTACCCTCAGTCAAGTTGAGTGCGGTTTTTGCTGGCGCGAGTCTTTCTAGCGGTCCAAAAGCCTTGTCAGAGACGGTGCGGGTTTGCGCCGGTCGTTGCGTCGTGTAGAAGTCGAGTTGCGTTCTTTCAGAACGTGGCGGGGGCGTCTTTTTCTAAGGGTGAAGGTTCGTGCTTCATAAAGCCTGGGGCCGCTGGCCAGTTGTCCTCGTTGCCCTCTGTGCCGCCTTGAGCGTTACAGCCTGCGCGGGAAAGCAAAAAAAGCCATCGATGGCCTACGAAGAGCGTCCGGTGGAACTGCTCTATTCGGTTGGATCAGAGCGTCTTGATGCCAAGATGTGGAACGAGGCGATCAATCTCTTCCGTGAGGTCGAGCGCCAGCATCCCTATTCGGAATGGTCGCGCCGCTCGATCCTGATGACCGCTTACGCGCACTATCAGGGCAATCAGTATGAAGAAGCCATCGGAGACGCGGACCGGTTTGTGTCGCTGTACCCGGGCAATCCTTCGGCAGCCTATGCCTACTATCTGAAGGCCGTTTGCTATTTCGAACAGATCGTTGATGTGGGCCGTGACCAGGCCTCAACCGAGCAGGCGCTCGCCGCCCTGCGCGAAGTGGTTCAGCGTTATCCCCGCTCCGAATATGCCTCTGATGCGCGGCTGAAGATCGACATGGTCAATGACCAGTTGGCGGGCAAGGAAATGTCAGTTGGCCGCTGGTACCTTCGCAACGGCGAGACCTTGGCCTCTATTGGTCGGTTTAAGATGGTGATCGACCGTTATCAGACCACGTCCCATACCCCAGAAGCGCTCTATCGCCTCGTCGAGGCCTATCTCACCGTCGGATTGATTGATGAGGCCAAGCGCAACGCCGCTGTTCTGGGTCACAACTTCCCCGGCGATGTCTGGTACGCCGACGCCTATAAGCTGATGGAAGGCAAGGGTGTGCGTCCAGCCTTGACCCCAGAAGCACGCAGCAAGGGTCTTGGCGGCATCTTCTTTAACCGCACGCCCCAACTGACCGCTGCGGCGACCGAAAAGGGTCCCCCACCGCCTGAGACGGGTCTGCCCGACAAAGAGATCACCCCCGCTGGTCCCGTGCCTCAGACCAAGAAGAAAAGGCGCTGGTTTGGACTGTTCGGTAAGGATTGAGCCGGACAGCCATGATCTTGCTCGCCGCTGATCGGCAGAATCAGCCCAGAGTGGCGGAATGCTGACGGCGCTGATCATAAGAGACGTGGTCCTCATCGAAAGCCTGGACCTAACCGTGGGGCCAGGCTTGACCGCGCTTACCGGTGAGACCGGGGCAGGCAAGTCGATCATTCTCGATGCCTTGGGTTTGGCAACAGGGGCCAGGGCCGACGCGGGGCTGGTACGACGCGGCGCGGCACAAGCGGTGGTCACCGCCATTTTCCATCTTCCCCAAGACCATGCGGTTTGGCCGATGCTCGAGGAGAAGGGTCTCACCACCTCGCCCGGTGAGGAGCTGATCCTTCGCCGTGTCCTCAGCGCCGACGGTCGCTCCCGCGCCTTTGTCAATGATCAGGCCGCCAGCGTCGGTGTGCTGAAAGAGTTGGGCAATCTGTTGCTCGAGGTCCATGGCCAGCATGAGACGGTTGGCCTGCTCGATCCGCGCAATCACCGCCCTCTGCTCGACCATTTCGGCGGTTGTCGCCCCCTTCTTTTGAGCTGTTCGCAGGCTTGGGAGGCATGGCGTCAAGCCCGTCAAGCGCTCGACCATCTGCGTGAGACCACGCAAAAGGCCGCCGCCGACATCGAAGAGATCAGCTTGCGCTTGGCCGAACTGGACCTGCTGGCCCCAATGCCCGGTGAAGAGACTGAATTGGCGGGCCAGCGGGCCTTGCTGGGATCAGCCGAAAAGGCCCTGACCGATATTGCTGCCGCGCGTGAGGGATTGGCCGGTGAAGCCCTGTCCAACCGTTTGGCCCAAGCCTTTCGGGCGCTAGAGCGGGCGAGGGAGCGGGCGGTGCAATCTGGTGCAGCCAGCGACAGCCTTGCCGTTCTGCGTCTGACCGACGCGGCCAATGCGGTCGATCGGGCCTTGGTCGAGACCCAAGAGGCCGCCTCCGCCATTGATGCCGCCGCCAATGCGTTTGAATTTGAACCCGATCAGCTGGAAAAGGCCGAAGAGCGGCTCTTTGCCCTGCGCGCCATGGCCCGCAAGCTGAACCTGACGGTCGAGGACCTGCCGGGTGCACGACTGTCGATGGCGCAGACGCTGCGCAACATCGAATCTGCCGACGAAGCCCTGCGTCTGGCCGAGGCCCAGGCGGCTTCGGCTCGCGGTGCCTTTCTGGCCGCAGCTTCGGATCTTACGGCGGCGCGGATCAAGACCGGGCAGGCCTTGGCCTTGGCGGTCGAGGCGGAGCTCGCACCGTTGAAGCTGGAAAAGGCACGGTTTCGGGTGGCGGTTGAGCCTCTGGCCGAGGATCGCTTTGGTCCGGCCGGGGCCGACCGGATCGAGTTTGAGGTCATGACCAATCCCGGCGCGCCCTTTGGCGGGTTGGGCGTGATCGCGTCTGGCGGCGAACTGGCGCGCTTTGCCTTGGCGCTGAAGGCGGCGCTTGCTGGACGCGCTGATCAGGATCAGCCCCTGATGATCTTTGATGAGGTGGACCAGGGCGTCGGCGGCGCTGTGGCCGATGCGGTCGGTCTGCGCCTTCGCCGGCTGGCCAGCAGCGCGCAGGTTCTGGTCGTCACCCACAGCCCCCAAGTCGCCGCCCGCGCCAACGCCCACTGGCGCGTGGCCAAGTCCGGCGATGGAGCGGCCGTCTCCACCGCCCTCGACATTCTCTCGCTAACCGACCGCGAAGAAGAACTGGCCCGCATGTTGTCCGGTGCCGCGGTGACCGAAGCGGCCCGGGCTGCGGCACGAGCTTTGATGGGCTAACCCCACCCGCGTCATTGCGAGCACAGCGAAGCAACCCAGTGGACTGGGCCGGATCGTTGGGTGTGGTGATGGATGGAGTTTCGCGTTCGACGGTTCCCGGTCCCCTAGGTTGCTTCGGTGCTTTGCACCTCGCAATGACGCGAGAGAGGGTGGTGTTTAAACTATTCACAGCGATGTTTTGAGGGGAAGCCCACCTCCACCCGCGTCATTGCGAGCGCAGCGAAGCAACCCAGTGGACTGGGCTGGATCGTTGGGTGTGGTGATGGTTGGAGTTTCGCGTTCGACGGCATCCAGTCCCCTAGGTTGCTTCGGTGCGTTGCACCTCGCAATGACGCGCGAGAGGACGGTGTTTAAACTATTCACAGCGGTGTTTTGAGGGGTCGCTTCTCCCCACCCGCGTCATTGCGAGCGCAGCGAAGCAACCCAGGGGGCTGGGCTGGATCGTTGGGTGTGGTGATGGTTCGAGTTTTGCGTTCGACGGTTCCCAGTCCCCTAGGTTGCTTCGGTGCGTTGCACCTCGCAATGACGCGGCGGAGGGGGTGGTGGTCAAATCTATTTAAGATGGTATTTTGCGGGAACCAATCAAACCGGAGTGCCGGCCATGTCCATGCCGACCGTCTATATCATGGCCAGCCGGCGCAATGGCACCCTCTACACGGGCGTGACCTCGGACCTTGCAAGGCGAGCTTACGAACATCGTGAGGGATTGATTTCAGGATTTACCAAGCAGTACGGCTGTCGATTGCTCGTTTGGTATGAGGGACATGAGACGATGCCCTATGCCATCGCCCGCGAGAAACAGATGAAGGGCGGATCGCGGCAGGCGAAAATAGGGCTCATCGAAGACATGAACCCTCAGTGGCACGACCTCTACGAAACCCTCGCCTAATCCCCCCTAACAAGGCTTTCGAATCCTCTTCAGGGTCGGTAACCTGCAGCCATGCGCCAGACCCCTGTTGAAAATCTCACTGAAGCTGAAGCCGCCGATGAGCTTACGCGGCTTGCCGATGAGATCACCGCCCACGATCTGCACTATCACCGCGAGGATGCGCCGGTCATTTCGGATGCGGACTATGACGCGTTGAAACGGCGCAATAGTGCCATTGAGGCGCGGTTCCCCGAATTGGTGCGGGAAAACTCTCCCAGTCAGCGGGTGGGGGCGGCGGCCTCGGAGCAGTTTTCACCCGTCGAGCACGGCACGCCGATGCTTTCGCTCGACAATGCCTTTAGCGATGACGAGGCCCGCGAGTTCGATGCCCGTGTGCGCCGGTTCCTTGGGCTTGGCGACGAGGCGGTGGCCTATACGGCGGAGCCGAAGATTGACGGGCTGTCGGCCTCCTTGCGCTACGAAAAGGGCGTTCTAGTGCGCGGCGCGACGCGGGGGGATGGCCGGGTCGGCGAGGACGTTACTGAGAACCTACGCACCATTTCCGAAATCCCGCATCGTCTGAAGGGCTCCGGCTGGCCGGACATTATCGAGGTGCGCGGCGAGGTCTATCTCGGCCACGAGGACTTTGCCGCCCTCAATCGCAGCGCTGCCGAGGCGGGCCAAAAGCTCTATGCCAACCCCCGAAACGCGGCGGCGGGGTCCTTGCGTCAGATCGATCCGAAGATCACGGCCCAGCGGCCCTTGCGGTTCTTCGCCTATGCCTGGGGCCTGACCAGTGCGCCGTTCGCGCAAGGACAGGCACAGGCCTTGCGGGCCTTGGCCGACTGGGGCTTTGTGACCAATCCCCAGACCCAGAGCGTGGTCGGGGCAGAGGGTCTGCTCGCCGCCTACAGTGATTTTGAAGGCCTACGCCCCAAGCTCAATTTCGACATTGATGGGGTGGTCTATAAGGTCGACCGTCTCGATTGGCAGCAGCGGCTTGGCTTTGTCTCTCGCTCGCCCCGATGGGCTGTGGCGCGAAAGTTCCCAGCGCAGCAGGCCCGCACCGTGCTGGAGGCCATCGACCTTCAGGTGGGCCGCACCGGCGCGGTCACACCGGTGGCGCGCTTAAGGCCCGTGACCGTCGGCGGTGTGGTCGTGACCAATGCCACCTTGCACAATGCCGATGAGATCGAGCGCAAAGGCCTGCGTATCGGCGACACGGTGATCGTGCAGCGCGCGGGCGACGTGATCCCGCAGATCGTCGGCGTGGTTCTGGAAGAACGGTCCGAGGCCTCCGAGCCCTATGTCTTCCCCTCGGTCTGCCCCTGCGCTTTGGCGACCCCCTTGGTGCGTGAAACCACGGTCAGCGGTGCCGAGACGGTGGTGCGCCGCTGTTCAGGCGAAATGACCTGCCCGTTTCAGCGCACCGAGCACCTGATCCATTTCGTCTCGCGCCGCGCCTTCGACATCGAGGGTTTGGGCGAGAAGCAGCTGCAAAGCCTGTACGAAGACGGTCTGGTGCGCGAGCCCGCTGACATCTTCACCTTGGAGGAACGCGACAAGGCCCTGCTCAAGAAGCTCAAGGACCGCGAGGGCATGGGCGAGACCAGCGCCCGCAACCTGTTCGATGCCATCAATGCGCGCCGGACCATTTCGCTGGAGCGCCTGATCTTCTCGCTGGGTGTGCGCCATGTCGGCGAACAGACCGGGCGGACGCTGGCCAAGGGCTATGGCACTTGGGACGCCTTTTGGACCGCCGTTCAGGCGATGGCGGCAGGCGATGAAGCCGCCGCCGCCGAGATGAATGCCATGGATCAGATCGGTCCCACCGTTATCGAGACCCTCAGCCGCTATTTTGCCGAAAGCCATAACCGGGCGGCGGTCGAGCGGCTGGTGGCGCAACTCACCGTGCTTGAGGCTGAAAAGCCCAAGACCGACACCGCGGTTGCTGGCAAGACCATCGTCTTCACTGGTTCGCTGGAAAAGATGACCCGCGATGAGGCCAAGGCACAGGCGGAGTCGCTCGGGGCCAAGGTGGCGTCTTCGGTATCCAAGAAAACCGATCTGGTGGTGGCCGGTCCCGGAGCTGGGTCCAAACTCAAGACTGCGACCGATCTGGGCATTCAGGTCATGACCGAGGATGAGTGGCTGGCCCTCGTGCGGGACTGAGGCGGGGCGGTCAAAGCGCCTCATTGGTTGACGTCGCAACGCAGAGCCTGTCCAATCCCCGAAAATAGGTGAGGGATGGATATGAAGCTCCAAGGTTCAGTTTTCGGCAGCGCGCTCGTCGCACTCATGGTCATGGGCGCGGGAACGGTCCAAGCCAAGCCTTCGGGCCCTTCGGACATCATCTATTCGGGCGGCGATATTATCACCGTCGATCCGGCCAATCCTTCGCCGCAGGCTGTCGCCGTCAAGGACGGGCGGATCGTCGCGGTCGGTAACCGCAAAGCCGTTGAGAAGGCTTGGCGCGGTCCCAAGACCCAGATGACCGATCTGGCGGGCAAGACCCTGATGCCCGGCTTCATCGATCCCCATTCCCACATGGCCCAGCAGGTCGCGCGCTGGGGTGTGCCGATGCTCAGTCCGCCGCCGGTCGGGGATGTGACCTCGATCGCAGACATTGTTGTCAAGCTGAAGGCCTATATTGCCGGCAACAAGATCCCAGCAGGCACGCCGATCTTGGCCATGGGCTATGACGACTCCCTGCTCAAGGAAGGTCACCACCCGACGGCTGTCGAGTTGGATCAAATATCGAGCCAAAATCCCATCGCCTTGCTGCATCAGTCCGGCCACCTCGGCGCGGTCAATACGGCCATGCTGGCCTTGATGGGCTACACCAAGGCCACGCCAAATCCGATGGGCGGGGTCATACGCCGCACGCCTCAGGGCGACCCAGATGGCGTGCTCGAAGAACTGGCCCTCATGCCCCTCTTGCGCCTGACGCCGCCCAAGCCGATGGACGAGCAGATCAAGACCCTAGGTCAGGTTCAAGCCTACTATGCCAGCCTTGGCATCACGACCGCCCAAGAGGGGATCGCTGGCTATGCTGACGCCGCTTTGTTGCAGGCGGCGGCCAGTCGCAAGGCCCTGATCCTCGATGTGGTGTCCTATGAGCGTTGGGACAGTCTCAAGGACCTGACCTGCGAGGGGGGCAAGCCCGTGATCATCCCCAATCAGGGCGATCCGATGGCGGTCGGGGTCTATCAGAACCGCTTGAAAATTGGCGGCGTTAAGCTGACAGGCGATGGCTCGCCGCAGGGCAAGACCGCCTATCTGACCGCCCCTTATGTCCATCCACCCCACGGTCTGCCCGACGACTATCGAGGCTATCCGGTCGCGACCACTGCCGCCGCCGATCAATGGTTCGCCGCTGGCGCACGGTGCAAGGTTCAGATCCTGTTCCATGCCAATGGTGATGCTGCGGCCGATGTGATGCTAGCCTCTGTGGCCAAGGCTGAGGCTCAATATGGCAAGAGCGACGTCCATCCGGTGATGATCCACGCCCAGATGATCCGCCATGATCAGGTGGACAAGATGGTTGAGCTTGGGATCATTCCGAGCTTCTTTACCGAGCACACCTTCTTTTGGGGCGACTGGCACATCAACGAGACCGTCGGCCAAAAACGGGCCTTCGGAATGAGCCCTGCTGGCTATGCCCTGTCCAAGGGGATGAAGTTCACGATCCACACGGACGCGCCGGTCCTGCCACCCAATCACCTGACCGCGATCTGGACCGCTGTGAACCGGGTCAGTCGCTCTGGCGTCGTGGTCGGACCCGATGAGCGCATTTCGGTGATGGAGGCGATCAAGGCTGTCACCATCAATTCGGCCTACCAATATGGCGAGCAGGCCCAGAAAGGGTCGATCACACCGGGCAAGCTGGCCGACCTGATCATTCTGGATCAGGACCCGCTGAAGGTCGCGCCGATGGCTATCAAGGACATCAAGGTCGTTGAAACCATCAAAGAGGGCCAGACCATCTACAAAAAACCTTAGGAGATCGCCTGCGCGGTCCATCGAGCGCAGGCGCTTTAAGGTCACATGCCGCAGGGACAGGCTTTACCGCGCCTCATGTCAGGGGCACGATAGAGTCTGAACCAACCGCAATGAGGCCGAGTATCAACAATCGGCCACCGGTTCGTCGGGAGATGAAACATGTCGATTGATTTCGAAATTCCAGAAGATGCTAAGGCCGTCCGTGAACGGGTCCGCCAGTGGGTGCATAATGAGTGTATTCCGGCTGAGGAACGCCTTGCAGCGGGCGCAGACTATAAGACCCTGTTGACTGAACTGCGGGCCAAAGCGCGGGCCCAAGGTCTGTGGCTGCCGTTCATTCCGGTCGCTGATGGCGGTATGGGACTTGGCCCTCTGGCTAATGCTCTGGTTCAGATGGAACTGGGTGAGAGCCACCTCGGCGCGCTGTCGATGAACAGCCAAGGTCCCGATGACGCCACCATGCTGACCCTGCTGGCCCACGGCACGCCGTTCCAGAAGGAAAAGTACCTCAAGCCCCTGTTCAATGGCGACAAGCGCGTCTGCTATTCGATGACCGAAAAGGCCGCCGGCGCGGATGCAACCGGCATGCAGACCACGGCTGTCAAGGATGGCAAGGGCAACTATGTCCTCAATGGCGAGAAGTGGTTCTCTTCAGCGGCGACGGCGGCAGACATCGCCGTGGTCATGGCCCTGACCAATCCTGAGGCCCCGCGCCATCAGCGCTATTCGACCTTCATCGTCGAGCTGCCCAATCCCGGCTACCGGATTGTCCGCGACATCCCGACCATGGCTGCGCACGGCCCGCTGACCTCGATCATGGGCGGTGGTCACTCCGAGATCGAAATTAAGGATCTGGTGGTGCCCGCTGAAAACCTGCTCGGCGGCGAGGGCAATGGCTTCAATATGGGCCAGCATCGCCTCGCCTATGGCCGCTTGCGTCACGGCATGCACAATGTCGCCATGGCCCAGCGGGCGCTGGACCTCGCCACAGCTCATGTCACCCAGCGTTCGACCTTCGGCAGTCTGTTGTCGGACCGTCAGGGCGTCCAGTGGATGTTGGCTGACTGCGCGAGCGAGCTCTATATGGCCCGCCTGATGCTGCTGCACATCGCCTATAAGGCCGAAAAGGGCATGGACCTGCGGCAGGAAAATTCCATCGCCAAGGTCTTCCTCGCTCACATGGTGCATAAGGTGGTCGACACCGCCATCCAGCTTCACGGTGCGCTGGGCTATAGCCATGATACGCCGCTGGCCCGCTGGTACACCCACATCCGCTCGCAGCGCTTGGTCGACGGACCCGACGAAGTGCACCGCTGGACCGTGGGCCGCAACGTCATCCGCGCCTATCAGAAGTTCGGCACCACGGCCTCCGCCGCTGGCGGCGACCTGCTCTAAAACGAAAGCCCCCTTCCCCCTTGAGGGGGGAAGGGCCGGGGATGGGGGTGCAGCGGTTGGGGATTGCTCACACTGGTCCGTCTGATGCCGACGATCAGCCCGGACCGTGGATGAAAGACCCCCCATCCCTAACCCTTCCCCCTCAGAGGGGGGAAGGGAACTGAGATTGCGACCGGCCCCTACTTCCTTCTCCCTTAAGGGGGAAGGGCCGGGGATGGGGGTGCAGCGGTTGGGGATTGCTCAACACTGGTCCGTCTGTTGCTGACTATGAGCCCGGACCGTGGATGAAAGACCCCCCATCCCTAACCCTTCCCCCTCAAGGGGGGAAGGGAACTGGCGTTAGGCTTTCGCGGCCAGTTGGGCGGCGAGGTTGGTGTCTTTGGTGATCAGCCGCGCTGACACCAGATGGGCAAAGATGGTGATGACGTAGAACGGCACCAGAGCCATCAGGCCATATTGCAGAGCTTGAACGCCCAACTCAGGCTTGAAGTGGTCCGCCACCAAACCGACATAGAGCGGCCCGCCGCCAAGACCGATCAGGTTCAGCAAGAACAGCAAGATCGCGCCGGATGTCCCCCGTTGCCCCGGCTGGACGGCGTTCTGCACGACCGCAATGGCAGGGGCCAGATAGACCGTACCCATGATGATCGGGATGATCAGGAAGATCATGCCAAGCTGCCAGGTTGGGGCCATCAGGAAGCCGATATAGAAGGGCAGGCTGACCACAAAGGCCCCCGCTGGAACCAGCGCATAGGCTGCGCGATTAAGCTTCGCCAACCGATCGACAATCCAACCGCTGGCAAAGGTCCCCACGCCGCCGCCAAGGCCGTTTAGGACGCTCCACCAGATGGCAATTTCCGGCAGGGTCATGTTCCGATTGCTGATCAGATAGGCGGGCACATTGTTCAGGATGCCATAGCCGACAAAGGCGGTCAGGCCCGCCGCGACCGCCGTCATGATCAAGGTTGGGTTGCGAAAGAATAGGGCAATGGCGGTAAAGAGCGGCACGCTTGGCTCATGCTCGGTTTTGCCTGCAGCCATAACATCCATGCGTCCGCGCTTGGGCTCCCGAACGATAAGCACAAGGGCAATGGCTAGCAGCACGCCCGGAATACCGACGGCAAGGAAGGCGGTGCGCCAGCCGTAGTGGGCTGCGATCTGCGCGCCCGCTGCCGACCCAAGGGCGGTTCCGAACGGCACGCCCAGCGCATAGATGGCCAAGGCCCCGCCGCGCTTCTCGGGTGGGAAATAGTCGGAGATCAACGAATAGGACGGCGGCGAGCCACCGGCTTCGCCAATGCCAACGCCAATGCGCGCGAGGGCCAGAGTGACAAAGTTGGTGGCCATGCCGCAGGCCATCGAGAACAGGCTCCATGTGGTCAGGGCCACTGCAATAAGCCGAACCCGATGGGTCCGGTCTGCCAGCCAGGCCAGAGGGATGCCGAAAGTGGTATAGAACAGGGCGAAGGACAGGCCGGTCAGCATGCCCATCTGGGTATAGCTGAGGTTCAATTCCTCACGGATCGGTTCTGACAGGATCGACAGGAGCTGCCGGTCGAGAAAGTTGAAGGTGTAGACCACCATCAACAGGATCACGACGCCGTAGCTATAGGCACTGACGCGCGGCGTCGTGCCGGTCTCTTGGTTACTCATCTTCCCCCCAAATGGCCTAAAGCAGGCCAACCCCTGTTTGTCGGAGCTGCGGCGGAAGACTGGCACCAAATGGTCTCGCCCGCCAGTGGTCTATGGCAGACGGATCGACTATTAGGCGGCGGCGCGGAGCTGTTCGATGATGTCAGCAGGATAGGGGCTGTCGAAGGGCTTAAGGCCGATGGATTGGCGAATATCGTCCATCGACCGGTGCCAGACCTCTTCCCATGGCAGGGAGACCAAGGATGGCGCACGGCGACCATGGGTCCATCCGGCCAAGATAATGTCCATCAGGAACGCGAAGGCCCCGGGATTGGGGGCGAGCGAGGTGTTGATCGACACGACCGCGAGAAAGACCGCCGAATAGCCATGGCCGCACTGGGCCAGCTGGAACGCAGAGATTCCGACCTCATGCAGGCTGGTCACCTCATAACCGGCGAGCAGGTGGATCAGGTCGTGGGACTGCAGCATCCGCGTATTGATGAAGTCATGTGGCGCAGGCAGGTTGGCTAAGCCCAGCACATCGCGGTCCAGCACTTCTAGATCGAAACTATTGTCGATGATCTGATCATAGAAGGCGCGGCCAAGGGAGTTTGCGGGGCAGGCCTTAAGGACCTCTAGGTCGAAGCGAGGGGGCAGGCCCTTGGCCGCGCTCTCCTGCACCATCGGATAGGCCAGATAGGCTTGGCCAAGACGTGGGCCATGTTCGGGCGGCAACAGGGCTGAAAGGCCCGCCGTCCGGGTCGTGACCTCTAGGGCACCGCTCATGGCACCCGCTGCGCTGTCATCAGCAAAGGCCCAGAGGGCGGGCCAAAGGTCTGCGAGCTTGGCCGGATCGGCTGCGTCTAGGACGGGAAGGTGGATGGAGGGCCCATTGACCGCCTCGCCAAACCAGCCTTCAGCGGCGGCGTCATAGGTCCGGGCCAAGGTCTCCGGCGTCAGGAAGGCCGCCCGCGCAAAGGCGGCGGCAAGGTCGCGTGGCTCACCGGTTCCAGCCTTGATCGCTTGGGCGAGGGCTCGGACCTCATCAAAGCCCAGATCGCGGTTCACCGCCTGCTCAAAAGCCGTCGTGATCGCTGCGTCCATAGTCCGTCTCCCGATGCGCCGCGTTGGGTGCTGACAGATAGCTTAGGCCAAGTAATCGGTCCGCGCCAAGGTCAAGCTTCGTCAAAAGGCGGCGGCAATTGCCCCGATTTGAACAGGATGGTTGGGTTTTCGTCATAGTCGCCCATCTCGGTGTCCGCAGACACAGAATAGGCCACGACGCCGAGGCGAAGGGTCGAGAGCCGTTCAGCCTTGCGCCGCGCCTCTTCGGCGTCCTTGCAGCCCACAGCCGGTTCGGCCTTCAGGCCCTTGCCGCGCCCGGCGACATAGGCTTGGACGATGTGAACCGTTTCGACGGCCATGGGACTATTTCTTCTTGGAGGGCGGGGTCAGGAACGAGGGTTGAGCCGCCAGTTCCTTTGGCTTTTCGGTCTTAGGCTTGCGCACCTCTTTGTTGCTCTTCTTTTGGCCCTTAGCCATGAGACGGTCCCTTCCAACAGTGATGAGCGCGCGCGGCTCATGCGCCAGCACGGCTGGCGTCGAGGAAGTCTTTGGGGTCAGACGCATCATCGATGGTGCGTATGGCAGCCCCGCGCAAAGGGTGGGCCAAGCCGATCTGGGCGTGTCGATGACGCGCTATAGAAAGGCTAACACAGCCGAGCCCTTCGCCGCCTGAAAATCGACAATCAGTCGAACTTTCGCGCCAGACCCTGCAGGCGAGGCCGGACCTTGAGGAACAGGCGATAGAGCCGCTCTAGCAGCCAAAGGATCGGCGGGGCCTTGGCCAGCCAGCCTAGCCAAGCCAGAACCGGCAGCGCCCGCCACATGGCCGCAAAGGCTGCCGCCCCTGAGACGATGGCCTTGCCCGCCTCTTGGGCGTGGAACCGTTCCATCAGGTCCTTGGGGTCGATCGGACAGGTGGCCTCAGCGACGCTGATAAAGTCGATGGCACCGCGCCGGTCGAGGCGGCGCATTAGCGCGATCTCCCGCCGACAGAGCGGGCAGGTTTCGTCGAACCAGACAGTGACGCGGGGTGTGGTCATGCTATGGCATATAGTCTGTAATGGCGACGGGGCTAGCCATTGGGTGGGCGAGCCAATGGATGGCCCAGCCATTGGGTGGGGGAGGCTATAGCGAATGACAGAAGCAATCTCGCTCTTAAAGCCAACCGGCCGCGCCGCCCTGACCCGTCAGGCCCTGCTCGATGCGGGCCGAAAGCTGTTTTCCGAGCGGGCCGTCGATGCGGTGACGATTGATGAGATCGTTCTGGCCGCCAAGGTCGCCAAGGCGGTCAGGGCCCCGAAGGCCGCGCCGGTGAAGGGCCCCGCGCCGAAGGACGGCATGCGCCTGATGCCGACCCGCCTGGTGCTGGATGTAACCGATGACATGCTGATCATGCAGCGCGAAATCTTCGGCCCGCTGCTGCCGATCCGCACCTACCAGAGC
>CALFYB010000184.1 GCA_937952995.1 uncultured Caulobacteraceae bacterium | reverse complement strand
TGTTCGGTCGCCAGCGTCGAAGTTACTTATAGGAGTGGTATCTGAATGCACCTGACTCGCAGACCAAAAAATTTCTGATGGAAGATTCGAACCACTTCAAGACTCTGATTGCCCCATCTTTGATCGACGCAAGCTGCGTGACAAAGGCGCTGCCTTGCGCTCCCTGTGCCACGTCGCAGCCGTAGAGCAGCAGATCCGCCCCGGGAGCGAGCAGGCTGTGGATCTGGGCCAGGGTTTTGGCCTCTTCGGCCAGATGGGCGCTGTCTAAAAAGGCCGCCAGATCCTTGGCTGGATAGAGATGGCCAAAGGTCTCGGTGAAGGTCTCGCGGCCTAGAGATTCCAGAACGTT
This sequence comes from uncultured Caulobacteraceae bacterium, assembly GCA_937952995.1. Classification (GTDB taxonomy): domain Bacteria; phylum Pseudomonadota; class Alphaproteobacteria; order Caulobacterales; family Caulobacteraceae; genus CAISGS01. The sequence goes on along the minus strand of CALFYB010000184.1, from coordinate 3,112 downwards.
AGCGTCATCGGCCCTTGCCAAACGGATCGTGATCACGGGGCGTTCAAGCTCTTAGGTTGGCAGTCGCTTGGTCGACGCCCAGAGCGGTCAGGGCCGTGCGCACGATGGCTTCGGCATCCAGATGGGCCTGCGCATACATGATCTCTGGTTTGTCCTGATCTTGGAAAATATCAGGAAGGGTCAGGGTGCGGACCTTCAGGCCCCGGTCCAGCGCCCCGCGCTCGGCGAGCATCTGCAGCACAAAGGCCCCAAAGCCGCCGACTGAGCCCTCTTCGATGGTGATCAGGCACTCATGCTCGCGGGCCAGACGCAGGATCATCTCTTCGTCGAGGGGCTTGGCGAAGCGGGCGTCCGCGACCGTGGCGGTCAAGCCATGGGCCGCCAAGATATCGGCAGCATGGAGGGCTTCGCTCAGGCGGGTGCCTAAGGACAGGATCGCCAATGCATTACCTTCGCGCAGGATGCGGCCCTTGCCGATCTCTAGCGGTTCGGCAAAATCGGGCACGCCTACCCCGGTGCCGTCGCCGCGAGGATAGCGAAAGGCGCTGGGTCGGTCGTCGATGGCGGCGCTGGTCGCAACCATGCGGGCCAACTCGTTCTCGTCGGCTGCGGCCATGACGACAAAGCCGGGCAGGGCCCCTAGGAAGCCAATATCAAACGATCCGGCATGGGTTGGACCATCGGCCCCGACCAGACCGGCGCGGTCGATGGCAAAGCGCACGGGCAGGCCTTGAATGGCCACATCATGCACGACCTGATCATAGCCGCGTTGAAGGAAGGTCGAGTAGATGGCGGCAAAGGGCTTCATGCCGTCAGCGGCAAGACCGGCGGCAAAGGTTACGGCATGTTGCTCGGCGATCCCGACGTCATAGGTGCGGTCCGGGAAGCGCTGACCAAAGAGGTCGAGGCCGGTGCCGGAGGGCATGGCGGCGGTGATGGCGACGATGCGGTCGTCGCGCTCGGCCTGCTTGATCAGTTCGGTGGCAAAGACCTTGGTATAGCTGGGCGTGGCGGCTGGGGTCTTGGCCTGCTTGCCGGTCACGACATCGAACTTGACCACCCCATGATACTTGTCTGCCGCGTTTTCAGCCGGGGCATAGCCCTTACCCTTTTGCGTCACAACATGAACTAAGACGGGGCGATCATTGAATTCTTTGGCATTCTTTAGGACCTGAACCAGGTTGTCCAGATCGTGCCCGTCAATGGGGCCGATATAGTAAAAGCCGAGTTCTTCGAAGAAGGTGCCGCCGGTGACCATGCCGCGCGCAAATTCTTCGGCCTTGCGCGCCGCCTCTTGCAGGGGCTTGGGCAGCGCACCGGCCATGGTCTTGCCGAGCTTGCGCAAGGATTGGTACCCGCCGCCCGATACGAGCCGGGCCATATAGGCGCTCATGCCGCCGACCGGAGGGGCGATGGACATGTCATTGTCGTTCAGGACGACGATCAACTGCTTGGTCGTCTCGGCCGCATTGTTCATGGCCTCATAGGCCATGCCTGCGCTCATCGAGCCGTCGCCGATGACCGCGATCACCTTATTGTCGTCACCGCGGTGGTCGCGGGCCGCGCAAAATCCAAGCGCCGCGGAGATCGAGGTCGCCGCGTGGGCCGCGCCGAACGGGTCATATTCGCTTTCGGCCCGCTTGGTGAAGCCTGATAGGCCGCCGCCTTGGCGCAGGGTGCGCATACGGTCGCGGCGTCCGGTGAGGATCTTGTGCGGATAGGCCTGATGGCCCACGTCCCAGATCAGGATGTCGCGCGGGGTCTCGAACACATGGTGCAAGGCAACGGTCAATTCCACCACGCCAAGGCCTGCGCCCAGATGGCCGCCGGTGGTTGATACGGCCTCGATCATCTCGGCCCGGACCTCATCGGCCAACTGACGAAGCTGGCCAAGGGCCATGCCGCGTGTGTCCGCAGGCATCGTCACAGTGTCGAGAAGGGGCGTATTGGAAACCATGATATGTTCGGACTTAGGGTCCGATCCTTACAGAAAATTGAGAGCCATCCGGACGGTCAGGAGCGACGATCTAGCACGAAATCGACGCTGTCCTTCAGAAATTTGGCACGATCACCGAAGGGGGCAAGGTGGGCGCGGGCCTGATCGGCCAGCATAAGGACCCGCTCGCGGGCCGGTTCGAGACCTAGAAGGGTGACAAAGTTAGCCTTGCCTTTGGCCGCATCCTTGCCGCCAGCGGCCTTGCCGAGCAATTCGACCTCGCCCTCGGCGTCCAGAAGGTCGTCGACGATCTGATAGGCGAGACCCAGATCATGGGCAAAACCCAGCAGGGCCTGACGTTCGCCGTCGCTCGCACGAGCCAAGATTAGTGGAATTTCAAAAGCATAGGTAATGAGCGCACCCGTCTTGAGCCGCTGCATCCGCGCCGCCGTCCCAAGATCATCGGGCACACCGAGAATGTCGATCATCTGACCGCCCGCCATGCCCGAGGCACCCGATGCTAGGGCAAGGCGATAGAGCAGTTGAGCCCGGATGTTGCCATCCTCATGAGTATCGGGGTGCGCCATGATTTCGAAAGCGACGGACTGTAGCGCGTCCCCGACCAAGACTGCGGTGGCCTCATCATAGGCCTTGTGGACGGTTGGCCGACCCCGGCGCAGATCATCATCATCCATGCTGGGCAGGTCGTCATGCACCAGACTGTAGGCATGGATACATTCAAGCGCGCATGCGGCGCGAAGGACCGGGCGCTCCTCAAGGTCAAACATAGCCGCCGCTTCGAGGGCAAAGAAGGGGCGTAGGCGCTTGCCCGGACCCAGCGCGGCATAGCGCATGGCCTCCATCAAGCGCTGCTCTGGACCATCCGAGCGGGGCAGCAATTGGTCGAGCGCGACGGTCACAAGGTCTGCGGCTCGCGCAATCCGGTCACGTAGGTTCAGGACGTCAGGGGTGGCACTCAAAACAGGCGTCCCCCATTGGGTACAGCGCGATCAACATCGACCAGAACCACATTCCCATGCGGATCAGGGAAACCGAGGCAGAGCACCTCCGACATGAAAGGACCGATCTGGCGCGGCGCGAAATTGACCACAGCCGCGACCCGGCGGCCGATCAGCTCGTCGATGACATAGTGCTGGGTGATCTGGGCGGAGGACC
>CALFYB010000183.1 GCA_937952995.1 uncultured Caulobacteraceae bacterium | reverse complement strand
ATCTTCACGCAGTTACCGGGGTCTGGATCTCCAGCTTGGCCCTGTTCCTGCTGCTGACCGGCCTGCCTTGGGCATCGGTCTGGGGCGAGGGTTTTAAGAGGGTGCGCGACCTGACACATACCGCCGCCGTTCAACAGGATTGGGGCCAGAGTCGGTCGGCCGAACAGGCGATGGCCGGTAGCTCCGTCCATGACGGCATGGATATGGCGGGTATGGAGATGGATCACGCCATGATGCCGCCGCCCGCTGTCTCGGTTGAGCGGATGGCCAGTACCCTTCGCCCCTTCAACCTGGCTGCCCCAGTCCTGATCTCACCCCCGTCCAAGCGTGAGCCGGGTTGGACGGGCAAGTCTGACGCTCAGAACCGGACCCTGCGCGTGAGCATGGTGCTCGACCCGGTCACGGGTGCCGTCCTCACCAGAGAAAACTTCAACCAGCGTCACCCGATTGACCAGATCGTCGGCTATGGCATCGCCGCCCATGAGGGACAGCTGTTCGGCGTCTTCAACCAAGCTCTCGGCGTCCTGACGGCTGCGGGCCTGTGCCTCTTGGCGATCAGTGGCGTGGTCATGTGGTGGCGCAGGCGGCCCGAGGGCAAGCTGGGTGCGCCAGAGCCGGTCGGATCGGACCGGCTGGCCCTCGGCCTTGGCGTTCTCTTGCTCGGCTTTGGTCTGTTCCTGCCGCTGTTTGGCCTGTCGCTGATCATGGTCGGCCTGATCGAGCGGCTGGTTCTGCGCCATATTCCGGGCGTTCGCGCTTGGTTGAGCTTAAGGCCCGCCTGATCAGATCAGGCTGGCGGCGACCCCGACGGTGATGGCGATGATCACTGTGTTGAAGGCAAAGGCCACCACCGCGTGGGTCAAGACCAGTCGGCGCATGGCTTGGCTGGTGGTGGTCACGTCCGACACCTGAAAGGTCATGCCGACCGTAAAGGCGAAATAGAGAAACTCACTGAACCGAGGGGCCTTGTCGCCGGGGAAATCGATCCCCCCGCTCAGTTGGAAATAGCGATGGGCGTAGTGTGTGGCAAAGACCGTGTGCATCAAGGTCCAAGATACCAAAATGGTCGCGCCGCCCAAGGCAATGCGAAAGGCATCATGGCCCCCGCTGACAATGACGCCGATGGCACCGAGGCTGGCGACGGCGGCGGCGACGAAAAGGCTGGTCAACATCCGCCGCCCCTGATCAATCTCGGCCGCGCGGCGCGACAGGGTCTGAGCATCAACCCTCCCGAGACGCCAGAACAGAACGGCAAGATAGCTGATCGCCAGACTGTCCCAGCCGCAGACCGCCGCCACCATCGGCGTGGTCTTTTGCCCGACCATGACCCCGACCGCCACGCCAAGGCAAACCAGCGCCGCAATCCGCGCCCAGTTCCGGCGCGCACTCATGCCGGCGATTGGGGCTTCGGGCTCGGCCTTAGGCGTCAATATCCACGTCCTTGGTTTCTTTCAGGAACAGGATGCCAATCACCGCTGTCACACTGGCCACGATGATCGGGTACCAGAGGCCGTAATAGATGTTCCCCGTCGCCGCGACCATGGCAAAGGCTGTGGTCGGCAAGAAGCCCCCGAACCAGCCATTGCCGATATGGTAGGGCAGGCTCATTGAGGTGTAGCGGATATTGGTCGGGAACATCTCCACCAGCATCGCCGCGACCGGGCCATAGACCATGGTCACATAGATGACGAGCAGGGTCAGGATGGCGATGACCTTGGGCCGATCAACAAGGGCGGCGTCCGCCTTAGCCGGATAGCCCGCTGATTTTAGGGCCGTGCCAAGACCTGCTTCCCACTCGGTTTTTTGGGCCTTGAAAGCGGCCTTATCGAGCCCCTTGCCGTCAAAGGCGGTGAGGGTCTGGTTGCCAATCTTGACCTGAGCCAGCGTGCCTGCAGGCGCGGCTTGGTTGGTGTAGGTCACGCCCGCCTTGGCCAGATAGGACTTGGCCAAATCACACGAGCTGTTGAACACCGTCTTGCCGACCGGATCGAACTGGAACGCGCAGTCAGCGGGATCGGCGACCACCGTCACCGGTGCAGATGCCACCGCTGCGGCAAGCTGCGGATTGGCCGCCACAGTCAGGGCCTTGAACAGCGGGAAATAGGTCAGGGCCGCCAGTAAGCAGCCCAGCATGATGATCGGCTTGCGGCCGATCTTGTCCGACAGCCAGCCGAACAGGACAAAGAACGGGGTGCCGAGCAGAAGGGCGCTGGCCACCAGCCCGTTGGTCAAGGCCCCATCCAGCTTGAGCGTCTTTTCGAGGAAAAAGAGCGTGTAGAACTGGCCCGTATACCAGACCACCGCCTGCCCCGCCGTCAGTCCGACCAGAGCCAAAATGACGACCTTGAGGTTTGGCCACTTGCCAAAGGCATCGGTCAGTGGAGCCTTGGAGCCCTTGCCCTCATCGACCATGCGCTGGAACGAGGGGCTCTCAGACAGTTGTAGCCGGATCCACAAGGACACGCCGAGCAGCAGGATGGAGACCAAGAACGGCACGCGCCAGCCAAAGGCTTGGAACGCATCCTCACCCAGCACCTTGCGGGTCAGAAGGATCACGACAAGGCTAAGGAACAGGCCAAAGGTCGCTGTGACCTGAATGAAGCTGGTATAGAAGCCGCGTCGGCCCGCAGGCGCGTGTTCGGCCACATAGGTCGCCGCCCCGCCATATTCACCGCCCAAGGCGAGACCCTGAACCAGTCTCATGACCACCAAGGCCACCGGGGCGATGATGCCGATCTGCTCATAGCTGGGCAGCATGCCGACGACAAAGGTCGATAGCCCCATCAAGAGCATGGTGACCAAGAACGTGTTCTTGCGTCCCCAAAGATCGCCCAACCGGCCAAAGACCAACGCCCCGAAAGGCCGGACCGCAAAGCCCGCCGCGAAGGCGAGCAGGGCGAAGATGTAGCCCGTCGTCTCGTTCACGCCGGAGAAGAAGTGGTGGGTGATGTAGGTGGCGAGCGAGCCGTAGAGATAGAAATCGTACCACTCAAAGACCGTGCCCACCGACGCTGCCCCGATGATCACCGCATCTTTGCGCCCAACCGGCGCGGGCTCTGCTTGGCTCATGGTCCAGTCCCCCTGAAAATTCACCGCTTGGCACGGCTATTAATGGTCTGCCCCACAGCCGACCCATAGGAGCCCATGTTTGCGGTATTTTGCGCCCCTGTCAGCCCCATCATTGGATTTGGTGAGAATGCTGGGGCCACAAGACCTGACAGAGCGCCCATTTTCAGCTTTGGCCTTGGCGCGAATGGGCTATCCTTGGCCAAACAAAAACGCTGGAGGCGACCATGACCGATCACCTAATTGAGACCTTTGCCGATGGGGTCGCGACCCTGACCATGAACCGTCCAGAGGCGCGCAATGCCCTGTCCGTTGGTGCGGGGATCAGGATCGGTCAGCGCGATCACCACGCGTGTGATGCCGGCCGCCGCCAGACTGTCGGTGCAATTGGGTCCGCGCGCACTTTCATGCGCGCAGGGTTCCAGTGTGACATAGAGGGTACAGTTCAGCAGCCGCCAGGAAGCCAGTTTCCTCGCCGGCGGCAAGGTCTTCATCCCCGTGAGCGTCCAGAACGGTACCGGCGGCGTGCCCACCATCACGCTCGAAGAAAAAGAGTTTGGTGTGGGTTTGAAGTTTTTGCCCACGGTGCTGGAAGACGGCTTGATCAACCTGCGTGTCACGCCCGAGGTGTCCGAGTTGTCGCAGTACGGCACCACGATCAAAAGCCTGGGCGGGCAATCGAGCTTGCTGCCCTCGATCACCACACGCCGTGCCTCGACCACGGTGCAGTTGCGCGATGGCGAGAGCTTTGCCATCGGGGGCCTGATCAAGAGCAATGTGACCGAGTCGATCAAGGCCTTGCCCATTCTGGGCGAGCTGCCTGTGCTGGGGGCCTTGTTTCGCAGCAACGCCTTTCAGAAAGAGCTGTCCGAGTTGCTGTTTGTGGTGACACCGCGCCTGGTCAAGGCCTCGGCCTCACCACTGGCTTTGCCCACCGACAGTTTCAAGCAGCCTTCGCGTGCGGAGTTCTTCATTGAAGGACAGCTGGAAGGTCGGAGCCAACCATGATGCACACCCCCATTTTTGAATCAGGAGCACACCATGAACACCTCTGTCATGCATTTCCAAGCCGACCCCACCGAAGCCGTGTTGGCCGAGGGTCTGAAAGACCTCTGGTACAGATCGGAAGAGCGTCGTGTAGGGAAAGAGTGTCTTC
>CALFYB010000182.1 GCA_937952995.1 uncultured Caulobacteraceae bacterium | reverse complement strand
AGGCGTAGAACTGTCCGGAATACCAGACCACCGCCTGGCCCGCGGTCAGACCGATCAGGGCCAGGATCAGCACATACTCAGCTGCAGATGCGCCGGACTCGTCGCTTAGGAAATTTTTGATGTTTGGCATATTGGGCCTCCATTGGCATTCGAGGATTGATATTTTTTCTCAACCTATCTTCATTGATAAATGAAGAATAAATCGATGCCTTTATTGTTGTGAAATCCATCTTCACGTAAATGAAATTAATCAAATCGAAAATTTATTAATGAAGGGAATTTTATGTATTTAATATTTTAGATATCGCATCAATTATATGTGGGGCGGCGACAGGCGCGCGCCCCACAAATGCGTCTTCAGGTAATCGTTATGATAAGGGGTAGCAGGCCGTCGCCGACAGGGGCACCTGAATGACCGATAGCCCGGTGATAAATCTGTAGTTGGCGACCCCCACAATTCGATTGCCGCAAGGCTCCAGGGTTCGCGTAAAGGTGACGGCTGTTCCGACGCTCTTATATCGCGAGGCCGCATAGGCTGCCGTTGAGGCGCTGTCGCTACAGATAACCGTCTTGACGCTAGAGCACCTAGCGGCGTCCTCCACCGCGTAGTGAAGCGCCGATACCGTGTACATCATCAGGCTGACATTGATCGTGCCAATGGTCAGAAGGATCAGCGGCGCAAGCACGAGCGTGAACTCGACCGCTGTGTTGCCGCCCGTTCCCCGCAGAAATTTTAGCCACTTGGGGGCTGCGCTTACGCCTAGCCAGGTCATGCCAGTCTCATCCAGACAGTTCGATGGATCTCCGTTGACAACAGATTGGCAACAGAAATACCGACGAAAATGGGTTGGAAACTATGGGTTACGGTGACCGATATATAATCGCCGGGTGAGCTGGTGCTGCCCGAGACGACGCCGCTGCAGGTAAAGGGGTTGGGTACCGTTGGACCGGTCCCGCCATCTTGAACAATCTGGACTAAGGTGCCCATCAGAACCATCTGGTTGGCGCTATTGATGCAATAGTAGCCTTCAGTCGGCGGGCTGGCCAAGGTCACGGAATTGCCGAGTGATGTCGATTGGGCGGCTGTCGTCATGTTCATCACAACAGAGTTGCACTTGCTCGCCGCAGGCAGTTGGGTCATCGGATCGCAACTGTGAAAGACGGCTTGAGCCGCTGCCTGTGCAGCAAGGTCAACCTGCATTCTCTGATAGGCATAGTAGCCTATGTCGATGGCGCTCAGGATCGGTATCACGAGCACCGCGCACCACAGAACGAACTCGACGGCTGCAGCACCAAGCCTATCCGCCAGAAAATCTGATCCATCTCCGGGCTGCCATTTTCGGCTGATGAACTTTGAGCTTTTCATTATTGCACCAAGGTCTGACGGCTGTTTGTGCCTGGCACGCCATGGACGACTAGGCCGGCGCGATTACATTCCCGGGTCGGGTTAGCGAAGATGCTTCCTGAACCATTGATCTGGAACGTGTAGGTGATGAAAACGAGGCACGCCGCACCCTCCGAGGCGTGATTGACCGCACCCGCGAACTGCAGATTAGCGTGGGGCGTATAGATCAGGCCGGTGATCAGAAAGGATGGAGCGCTACCCTTGTAGATGAAGTCGATGTTCTTCGTCAGTATTGGATCTTGATAGATCGCGACCCCTGACCAGACCCCCGAGGTGGGCGCAGGAAAGTCCATCACGCCGGCCCCAGTCGTGGTCATCGGGTAGTGGCTGCTTGTGGAAGCTGCATCCCCTGAAAAGATGATGGTCAGGTGCGCGCCATTCAGCGTTTTTAAGGTCCGACCATTGAGGTCTAAACGCCCGTTATAGATGGTGAGCACAGTGTCGGAGGTGATGCTGACATCGCCAGTCAACTGAACATCACCGCAACGGTTGATGCTGGGACCCGACAGGCTGCCTGATAGCTGATTGGCGGCCGCGACCACACCGCTTTGCTTGTTGGCCTGGGGGTAGCTGGAGCAGGCCGTTGTGGCGGGTGTGATCTGACTGCGGAGAGCCGCATAGTCCGCGTCAGAAAAGGGTGAGGTTACCGTTCTAACTGTGCCGCACATCTTGTTACTGTTCACGTCGAGTACGACATCAGCATAGTCGATGGTAGTACCGGATTGCCCCGAACAGGCCGCGCCGCCGTTGGAAAACAGACTGCAATCTTTCAGGTCGAGATCTGGGGCCCCCTTAATATTGATGGCTGTCGTGCTCGAACTGAGGGCGGTTATACAATAGGCCGCGCCGGGACCCTTGGGGCTGGCAATGGCGGCGGCCGCAATGGTTTGGGCTTTGATGCCTGATGACGTCGTGGTGTCGCCTGAAAACCCAACGACGCGGACCAGATAGAGCGGCATCTTTCGGGCGATGGTCACCCGATAACAGGTGGTCAGCGTGGATGGTGCAGGGCAGGGAACATTGTTTTCAGCCGTAACTGTCGTGTCTTCTAAACCTGAGACCAGTCCAGCTTTTGCGCTGACCGCATAGGCATCAAGGGCGTAGGTGTCTGTACCGTTCGCCGCCGCAGCAAGCGCGGCAGCATCCGCAGCATTCTGCAAAGACCGCTGGATCACATACATGTGTGAGGCTTCGACGGCGATACCGAGGCCCCCGATCAGGGGTATGAGCATCAGCGTCAAAAGCGGGCTGACAGCCCCGCGACGGTCGCGTGCCAGCCCTTTCAACAGTCCAAACAGATTTTGGATCCCAAGTCGCATACTCTATCGCCCTTGGCTGATGAAAATCGATCGGCCATTCGATAGGGAATTTCAGCGTCTGAGGAATTGAGTTAATCACCCGCGCCCATCAATTTGCCCAAATTTTTTGACAAATTTTGAAGGGCCTCAGCGTTGGCTTGATCCAGCGTTACAAGATCCAGAGAACGACAGCCAGCAGGTTTACGCTCATCATGATCGTGCCCAAGAACAGGTTGGTATCGACCTTGTGGATCTGACCGCCGATATTGAACACGAACGGCTTGATGCCGTTGACGTCGGACAGGCTGCCTTCAAACCGCTTCATGTTGAACAGGGTCAGATAGAAGGTCAGGCCCCAATTGAAGTTCATCAAGCCTGCAATCAGCACATGGCCGTCGAATGTGGCTCCCCACAGAAAATAGAGAATGAACAGGGATACACCTGTCTGCGCCAGCACTTGCCAGACGACGTGGAACCGTGCGTGGGGTGGCCAAAGGGGATTGGTGGCGTGGGTGCGGTTGAAGTCCGCCCTCATCGGGCCAACGCCCGTCATGATTGCAATGACTGTGAAAAGGATTTTTGCGATCAGGTCCATCTCGACTCTCCCGTTTTTTGGCGCTTAGGCCCTTTTGCAGGAAGGTTACCTAAGTATTTTGGGAATGTCCTCATAAAATTCATCGTCGGCAATTCGCCGCCATTCCAACGAAACCGATTGCTTGTATGCAAGAATGGGGGTCTCAATAGCTCAAGGCAGGCACCCAAGTCTGCGACGATCATCAGCGCTTGATCGCTGTCACGACGAGAGGAAATGCCTATGCGATCTCTGCCCATTTTCGCAGCCATGGCGGCTATTGTTCTGTCCGCAAATTCGGCTTCCGCTCAATTTGTCCCGCCTGGCCAACCGATGGCGCAGGTCGAAGCCTCCAAAATGCCAGCCGAGTTTTGGGCTCCCAAGCGCGATGTCACCCCCTACAAGGCCCCCAATCGGGTCCATTGGAAACTGGCTGAGATC
>CALFYB010000181.1 GCA_937952995.1 uncultured Caulobacteraceae bacterium | reverse complement strand
CCACCTGACGCATGTGTTCTTCAATTCGTCCGGATCGGAAGCCAATGACACGGTGTTTCGTCTGGTGCGCCATTACTGGACGCTCAAAGGCCAGCCCAAGCGCCAGATCTTTATCAGCCGTTGGAATGCCTATCACGGCTCGACCGTGGCCGGGGTCAGTCTTGGCGGCATGACCTATATGCACGAACAGGGTAATTTGCCGATCCCGGGCGTCGAGCATGTGATGCAGCCCTACAGCTTTAATGACGGATTTGGTGAGGACCCAGACGCCTTTGCCGACCGCGCGGTTCAGGCCATCGAGGACCGTATCTTGGCCGTGGGCCCTGAAAATGTCGCGGCCTTTATCGGCGAACCGGTTCAGGGTGCAGGCGGCGTGATCATTCCGCCGGAAAGCTATTGGCCCAAGGTTGAGGCGCTGTGCCGCAAATATGGCATCTTGCTGGTCTGCGACGAGGTTATCTGCGGCTTTGGCCGCCTAGGCCATTGGTTCGGCCACCAGCATTACGGCATCAAGCCCGACATCATCGCCATGGCTAAGGGCCTATCGAGCGGTTACCTGCCGATCTCGGCGGTTGGGGTGGCGGATTTCATTGTCGATGAGCTCAAGGCCCATGACGGCGATTTTGTTCACGGCTTCACCTATTCAGGCCATCCAACGGCCTGCGCCGTGGCTTTGAAGAACATCGAGATCATGGAACGCGAGAACCTGATCGAGCGCACGCGTCTGGATACCGGCCCCTATATCGCTAAGGCCATGGCGACCCTCAATGATCATCCCCTGGTCGGCGAAGTGCGCACCCTCGGGCTCATCGGTGCAATCGAGATCGTTTCTAAGAAGGGCACCAATCAGCGCTTTGGCGGGGCCGAAGGCACGGCTGGCCCCATCGTCCGCGATGCCTGCATCGCCAATGGCCTGATGGTTCGCGGCATCCGCGACAGCATCGTCTTCTGCCCCCCCCTGATCATCAGCCACGCCGAGATCGACCAGATGGTCGCGATTATCCGCAAGTCTTTGGACGAGGTTGAGCCGGTGCTGCGGGCGATTTAAGCGCCACTTTTAGAGTGGCTGCTTAGGCCAAATCTCTAAAATGGCTTCGGGAAAGAACCGAATCGGACAGCCCCTGCGGGGGCTGTTTTTCGTTGTTACAAGCCGACACAAACCAGAAACCAATATGGTCACTGTCGAAGTCGCGCCGCCATTGCCTGTTATGCGTGTATTGGCATGTCGCGCGCAAACTCAATTAGCTTCCTATATTAGAAAATTATGATACCGGTCTCGCCTGTTTAGGCTTGGATAGATTTTTCTCATGAGGCTGTCGGTGCATTTAAGCTCTGAATCCAGAGAAGAATTGGCGAATGCTGCCGGGGCGGCAAACGAGCAGCAAAAAACCAATTTTTTGAAATTTATACAGCAATTTTGTGTTTTTCTATCATTAAAAAACGAAATAAAAAATATTAAATATTTTATATTTTCTCTATTTTTTAGCCTAGCGCTGATGTCATCAGTCGCCGTTGCTAGTCCGTATTATTTATACACGGGACAAAGTGGCGCGAATACCACGATTGACTCAACGCCTAAGATTTCAAGTTGGAAAATTTCAGTAAGTTCCAATTTTGATTTTGGGGGCGGTGTGTTCGAAATGAAAGTTGGTGGCTCCGCTAGCGACAGTGTGAGGTTGAACCTGTATAGAGGGTCAAGCGCTTCCGGAACTTTTATAACCAGTGTTGCGCTTGCTAGCAGCAGCTTTTCGACGTCGGGTTATAATCCGATGTCATTCAGTTTCCCTACGCCGATAACTTTGACGCCAGGAAACTATTTTGTAAATCTAACATCAAATACAGGAACCTCTGGAGCTCAGCAATACTCTATCAAAGGGGTTGATCAGGCCACTTTGAGCCTCGATGGAACCAGTGGAACCCTCTTGTCATCATCATTGGGTGGAGTTTCTATTAATACGGTTACGCCCAGCTTTACTTTGTCAAAAACTGCGACTGCTACTGCGGCCGAAAATGCGTCCATCATTTACACACTCGGCTTGGGCAATGAGGGCGGTACAGTATCCGGAACATCCGCGCGAATTTCTGAGGCGCTGCCTGCGGGTGTCGTTGCAAATTCCGTATCCGTTGGAGCGGGCGTGAGCGCAGTCAATTGCGGTACTCTTCCGTCTGCGGCGGGGGCCACTTTGAACTGTAGCGTCACGCTATCATCTGGCTTGGTATCGGGCGCGCCGACTGGCACCGCGGCCTTCACTATCAACGCGATAGCTCCGGCGAGCGTGGGAACCAAAGTCAACTATGCCTCGGTGGACCCAACGGGCGGCACATCGCCAGCTCTCCCAGGTTCCGGGTGTTTGACCACAAGCTGTGCCAGCGCTTCGACTATAGTCACGGCCGCGCCCTCCGGCGCTACCTCCACCATAACCGCTGCGTCAAATTCGATCATTCGGAACGGCACCTCAACCACTGTGATTACGGTTCAATTGAAAGACGCTGGTGGAACCAATATCACCACTGGCGGTGCGACGGTTGTCCTGTCAAAGACGGCAGGTACTCTGTCTACCGTCACGGACAACAACAATGGCACCTACACCGCGACCTTGACGTCTTCGGCTTCTGCCGCCTCGACGACGATCACGGGAACAGTGGGTGGATCAGCCATCACAGACACTGAGCTGGTGAATTTCACCGTTGCTCCATCACCTGCCAACTCGCTCATCACGGCCGCCTCGAACTCGATCATTCGCGACGGCACCTCGACCACGGTGATCACCGTCCAGCTTAAGGACTTTAGCGGTGCGAACATCACGACCGGCGGTGCGACTGTTGTCCTGTCAAAGACAGAGGGCACTCTGTCTAGTGTCACAGACAACAACAACGGCACCTACACCGCGACCCTGACCTCGTCGGCGTCTGCAGATCGGA
>CALFYB010000180.1 GCA_937952995.1 uncultured Caulobacteraceae bacterium | reverse complement strand
CTCGATAGCCGCAACGTCGTCAATATCGAGGATCTGGTGGTCACCTCCGGGGTCACGGAAAACACGATCCAGAATCAGGTGGAAATCCTGAAATCGCGCTCCCTCGCCGACCGTGTGGTCGCCCGACTGTCGCTCGAGCAGAACCCGGAGTTCAACGCGACGCTTCGCACCAGCATCGATTCAGCCCGTTTCGACGGCCGCAACTTCGGCCTCGTGTTGGCCGACGACCTGGTGCAGGATTGCCTCGAGCGGGCCATGCTCAAGTGCCATCTTTATGACCCGTCCCGGCCATTGCGCGCCTGGCTGTTCACAATGCTGAGGAACCTCCATATCAGCGGCATGCGCCGCAACAGCCGCGCCACGGCAGCCGGAAGATCATCATAATGATGCAGGACCTCATCGGCTCCGAGGTCTGCTGCCGGGATCTCGGTGTATCCAAAGCTGAACACGACAACGGGCGCACCAGCATTGCGGGCGGCCTGAACGTCAGCGGTGCTGTCCCCGACCATCAAGGACTGTTCCAAAACCCCGCCTGCTGCGGAGATCGCCGTCAAATAATGGCGGGCATCGGGTTTGGGGGCAGGGGCACTGTCCGCGCCAATGACGGCCTTGAACCGGCTGGTCAGGTTGAGCGCGCCGAGAAGGGCCAGCGATAGGTCTGTGCGCTTATTGGTACAGACCACAAGACCCGCTCCGGCCTCAGCAAAGAGGTCCAAAGCCCGCTCCATGCCGTCGAAGGGGCGGCTGTCTTGGGCGATACGGCTGAGATAGATGTCCAAAAATTGCTGGAATAGCCGGTCACTCTGTTCGGCATCGAGCTTACGACCCGACGCTGCGAAGCCGCGCTCGAGGAGGGCCTTGGCCCCCTTTCCAATCAGGTTGCGCGCGGCCTCCATCGGCAGGCTCGCCAGGCCCTGATCGGCCAAGATGGTGTTTAAGGTGCCCATCAAATCGGGAGCCGTATCGACGAGGGTCCCGTCCAGATCAAAGGCCAAGGTTGTGCCCATAAGGCTGCCGGGAGCGAAGATTGGCGCTGTTTGGGTCATAAATGCGGACTCCGGTCGAAACACGCCTCGGTTTCGGCTAAATCCCAAGGCAAGGCAATGGCCGACTCACAGGATTGGACCTTCTCATGACCGCTAGAGCCGCTGTGATCTTGGCCGCTGGACAAGGCACCCGCATGAAGTCCCCGACGCCGAAGGTGCTGCACCGGGTGGGCGGGCGCACTATGCTCGATCGTGCCATTGATGCCGCTGAGGCTCTGGGCTGTGAACGGATTGTGGTGGTCGCTGGTGTCCATAGCCCCGCCGTCGCTGAACATGCCGCCAAACGCCTCGGCGCGGGGGGCGTCGCCATCCAAGATCCGCCCTTGGGAACCGGCCATGCGGTGCTCGCAGCGCGTCAGGCGCTCGCCGGTTTCGAGGGTGATATTGTCGTGACCTTCGCCGATTGCCCCCTGATGGATGCTGAAGCCATCGCCCCGCTGTTTGCCCTGCGAGCGGCGGGTGCTGATGTTGCCGTGCTCGGCTTTGACGCGGCGGTCCCCGGTGCCTATGGCCGCTTGATCCTCACGCCAAGCGGCGACCTGTTGCGGATCGTGGAGGCAAAGGACGCGACGGTCGAAGAGCTTCAGGTCAAACATTGTAATTCCGGCGTGCTTGCCGCCTCCGCCAAGCGCCTTTTCGGGCTTCTCGATCAGGTCGGTAACACCAATGCCAATGGGGAGTATTATCTCACCGACGTCATCGGTCTGGCCCATGATCATGGCCTCTCGACCCGCGCCACCTTTGCGTCGGAAGATGCCGTGATGGGGGTCAATTCTCAGGCTGAACTTGCGGTCGCCGAAGCCGTGTTCCAGCGCCGTCGCCGCCACGCCTTGATGGTCGAGGGGGTCAGCATGAGCGCGCCAGACACCGTCCACCTGTGCTGGGACACCAAGATCGCCGCTGGTGCCGTGATCGAGCCTTTTGTCGTCTTTGGACCGGGGGTGAGCGTTGAATCCGAAGCGGTGATCCGCGCCTTTAGTCATCTTGAAGGAGCCGTGGTGCGGCGTGGGGCGCTGATTGGCCCCTATGCGCGCCTGCGTCCCGGTGCCGATATTGGTGAGGAGGCTCACATCGGCAATTTCGTTGAGGTCAAGAAGGTCAAGGTCGGGGCAGGGGCCAAGGCCAACCATCTGGCCTATCTGGGCGACGGCGCGATTGGTCCGAAGGCCAATATCGGGGCGGGGACCATCTTTTGTAACTATGACGGCTTTGACAAACATCATACCGAGGTCGGGGCCGGGGCCTTTATCGGATCAAACACCGCGCTCGTCGCTCCGGTGACCATCGGTGAGGGGGCCATGACCGGATCGGGCTCTGTTATTACTGCGAATGTGGCGCCGGGGGACTTGGCGCTGGGTCGGGCCGCTCAAACTGTAAAAACCGGCTGGGCCGCAAGGTTCCGCGCCATGAAACTCGCGCGTAGTGCGAAACGCTAAGCTGGGATAAGAACGCTTTATGACCTCAAGCGCTGATCTGCAAAAGCGCGCGGCCGGAGAGGCTGCCGCTCAACTCGTAAAGCCCGGCATGACCGTTGGCCTTGGCACCGGTTCCACAGCGGCCTGGTTCGTTAAGGCCTTGGCAGCGCGAGGGCTCGATATCCGAGGCGTGTCGACCTCTCAGGCCACCGAAGACCTAGCCCTA
>CALFYB010000179.1 GCA_937952995.1 uncultured Caulobacteraceae bacterium | reverse complement strand
ACATCTGGGACTATGAGGCGGAGCCGGAACCGGCCTTGGGCGGGCGGCGCATCCATACCCCGCGCGGCAAGGTCTTGGGCGGATCATCCTCGATCAATGGGCTGGTCTATATTCGCGGCAATCCGCTGGACTTTGAGCGTTGGCAAGAAGAGGGGGCGAGGGGCTGGTCCTATCCGGACGTTCTGCCCTATTTCAGACGCGCTGAAGATCGCGCAGAGGGCGGCGATGCCTATCGCGGTGAGGGCGGGCCGCTCAAGACCCAATATGGCACCCTAAAGAACCCGCTCCATGCTGCATGGATGAAGGCTGCAGAGGCGGCAGGCTATCCCCTGACCAGCGACGTCAATGGTCGCCAGCAGGAGGGCTTTGGCCGCATGGATATGACGGTGGGAGAGGGGCGGCGCTGGAGCGCGGCCAATGCCTATCTGAAACCGGCCATGAAACGTGCGAACCTGACCGTCCTGACCCACGCGCAGGTGTTGCGGGTCGAATTTGAGGGCAAGCGCGCGGTCGGCGTGCGCTATGTTCGCGGCGGTCAAGAGGTTGTCGCCAAGGCGCGGGCCGAAGTGATCCTCGCTGGCGGAGCGATCAACTCGCCGCAGATCTTGAAACTGTCAGGCGTCGGTCCCGCCGAAGAACTGACGCGGTTTGGCCTGCCGGTGGTCTGCGACCGTCCCGGGGTTGGGGAGAACCTGCAGGACCATCTGGAATTCTATTTCCAGATCGCCAGCAAGAAGCCGGTGACGCTCTATTCGTCGATGAACCCGCTGGCAAAGGCCCTGATCGGCGCGCGCTGGATCCTGTTCAAGAACGGTCTGGGGGCGACCAATCACTTTGAAAGCTGCGGCTTTATCCGCAGCCGCGCCGGTATTCGCTATCCCGACATCCAGTACCATTTCCTGCCCCTAGCGGTGACCTATGACGGTCAGTCGATGGCCAAGCAGCACGGGTTCCAAGCCCATGTCGGACCCATGCGCTCCAAGAGCCGGGGCTGGGTGAGGCTCAAATCGGCGGACCCAGCGGCCAAGCCTGAAATCCGCTTCAACTATATGAGCCACCCGGACGACTGGACCGAGATGCGGGCCTGCGTGCGCCTGACCCGCGAGATCTTTGCTCAGGCCCCGTTCGATCCCTATCGCGGCGAAGAGTTGCAGCCGGGCAAGGATGCTGTGAGCGACGAGGCCATCGACGCCTTCATCCGCGACAAGGTCGAGACCGCCTATCATCCCTCCTGCAGCTGTAAGATGGGCCGCGAGGATGATCCGATGGCGGTGGTCGATGCCGAGGCGCGGGTCATCGGCGTCAGCGGCCTTCGGGTGGTCGATGCCTCGATCATGCCGTCAATCACGACCGGTAACCTCAATGCGCCAACCATCATGCTGGCCGAAAAGGCTGCGGATCACATCTTGGGCAAGCCCCTGCTGCCGCCGTCCAATGCAGACTATTACGAAGCCGGAAACTGGCAGA
>CALFYB010000178.1 GCA_937952995.1 uncultured Caulobacteraceae bacterium | reverse complement strand
TGGCATTGACGCAATCCGGGACGGGGATGTGACGGCGATCGTGGCGAGCGTGCTGTTGGTCGCGGTATCAACGACCGACACCGTGTCACTGCCCCCGTTGACCACATAGGCCTTCTCTGCCCTTACAACCGATGGGACTAAAATTAAGCAAACTATGAGTGCTAACGCGCGGCCAATGGGTTTGACTCTGAAATCGTGGCGAGCCTGTTTTGAACTTACAAATTTACTCATCGTTACCGCTTCCAATTCAATTCGATTTCGGTATCAATGTTTCATTTAACGAGCAATATTTTTTCAAAAATTACTGTTCTCGCTGATAAATCTAAATTACATCCGCAAATATATAAAAATTGTTATCTATACCAAATGGGCCCTATAATGGCCGAAAAGTTTCAACTACAGCTGAGGATGAGTTGAAAACACAACAACCGCGAAAGAGTCTTTCCAACACCCCCTCACCCCACTAGCCTGACCCCATGGAAACCATCCCCTCCGCAGGCGCGACGATAGAGAACCAGACCATCGAGGGGTTCGATTGGGGCGAGGCGGACCTGACGGACGCCATCTTCAACAACTGCCTGATCGCTGACGCCCAGTTTGGAGGGGTGACGCTCGAGGGGGCGCGGTTCAATCGCTGCCGCATCCTGCGCGGCCGGTTCGCGCGGGCGGACCTGCGCGACACCCTTTTCGAGGACTGTAATTTCGCCGATCCTGAAGCCCACGCCGGACTGTCGCTGGCCTATAGCCGGTTGGATCAAGCCGTGTTCCGGCGCTGTGACCTCAGCTTTTCAAAGATCGAGAGCTGCGAGTTGCATGGCCTGACGCTAGAGGACTGTAACCTTCGTGGCGCGCAGTTTCGGCGCAATGACTTTACGCGCAATCTAGGGCGCTATCGGTCGTCAGCGGCCGCAACCCTTAGGCGCTGCAACCTCCATCTGGCCGATCTCAGCGATATCAGCCTGCCCGGCTGCGATCTGGCCCAATCGCTTTTTCGCGAGGCGGACCTTAGCGGGGCCAATCTCGAAGGGGCTGATCTGCGCGATACCGACCTGTTCGGTGCTATCACCAGCGGCGCGAAACTGGCCGGAGCGGACCTGCGCGGCGGCGAACTCAGCGGCCTCGACATCACGGCCCTAGCCAGCCGCGACGGCCTGAAGATCACTGCCGACCAGCAATATGCCCTACTATCGGCTCTGGGCATCGATGTAACCGCAGACTAACCTCACCCGTCGCGGTCGGTGCACAGCAGCGCTTGGCGATCGGACCTTCTCAGTCCATCTTGGAGCCATGCTGACCCAAGACATCGCCATCCGCGCCAAGCGCAAACTGACCAATCGCCTGATTGCAGCCCATGATGCGGCGCGGCTTCGCCCCCACCTGACCGATGATATGATGCTGATCGCGGGCAATGGCGATCTGATCGATGGGGCCGACGCGGTGGTCTCTGCCTTTGCGAGCCAATTTGCCGCTTCGGGCTTCATCACCTATGTGCGCACCACCACCTCCATCGAGATCACCGACGACGGTCAACGCGCCGCCGAGCTGGGTCGCTGGACGGGAAACTGGAAAGATGGCGGTGAGATGAGCGGCATCTACATGGCCACCTGGCGCAACAATCGCGGCCAATGGCTGCTTGAACGCGAACTCTACATCACCCTGCAGGGCTGAGGGACGCGCGTCAGGTTGGCCGCGCGCCCATCGGGGTCCATTGCAGATCACCTGCGTACCGCCAAGCCATCTGGCCCGCCTCATCAAGGGCGAAGAGATGCAGCCAGCGATTATCAAACAGCGCGCGAACAGCCTCGTGCCGCCTTAAAATCTCGGTCATGGCCTCACGAGGGGCTTCGATACAGACAGACAGCCGCAGCGGTTCGTGGACGAAACGCTCACCATTATGAACCGATTGCCAAGGAAGACCGGCCCGCATCACGCCGCCATTGCCCTCAACCACGCCTATTCCACCGGTGACATTGTGCAGCAATTTATTGCCAGCACCGAACACGGTCGGGGCCACAGTTGATCCGTAATATTGCAGGCTAATCCAGCTCGCCACGACCACAGGTGCGGTCAGGATCAATTCCAGCACACCAAAGTCGCGGTCGATCTTCCAGTCATAATCATGCAGGAAGGCTCGCCCACCTAGGCTCTTGCCCGCTGTTCGCCGACGGGGCGCGGCAATGAATGAGTTGCAATTGGCCAGAGCCCATTCGGGCCGGACCTCTGACCAGTCGCGGCTTCGACGTTCAAGGCTGGCTTCTCCTGCCGCCCCCGGCAAGCGAAGCGCGCGTTCGCCTCTTGCAACCATACCGGCCGCCTGCAGCCAGACCTTCGCCTGTTGGAGGTCTAACCTATGGCTCGCCGCCGCGTGATCATCCTCATAGAGGGTGACGGCGTCCGTCGTCGTGTCATGGAGTGCCGCGATAAATAGCGTATCTTCGGGGATCTCGATCCCTTGTGGCACCAAGCCTGCGCGCACCTCTTGGTCATTGAGCAGGGCTGCCAGCAGCCGCGCATTGACCTCGCCGGAATAGCCACCGCAGGCCCCGCAATGCAACCCGCTGGCATGGGGATTGTTGACGACGTTCGCGCCGTGTCCGGTCAGGAGCACCAGCCTTGCAAAATCGGTTGTGAGCGACATGGCGCGCAGCACGGTCTCTGCCGCCTTGGTCCGGCTTGCAAGATCCAGCGCAGGATCAAGACGGGGTGCCGGATCGTTCGGTGCGGGGGTTGGGTGAAGTCCCAGCGCATCGCTGACAAGCTTGCTGGCATAGACCGGCCCCGTCGCCTCGACGAACGCGAAGGACGACACTGCCGCGAGCTTGAACCGCCCCCAAGCCCGCTTGGCGCGGGCCTTGAACCGTGTCGACGTGTCTGCCGCAGCCTGTTCAGGGCCGCCCGAACAGGTCCGCAGGCTTGGGTTCAGCAGCACGGGCAGCCGCAGTTCCTCGACATCAGAGGCAAATCTGCGATGAGAGGTCGTCAGGCCGAAGAACCCGGCAAAGCCGATGGTCTGGATATCGGGGTTTACCGATTCCAGCGCACGCCGAAACACTTCGGAGCGAACATCAATGCAGAAGGCGGCCTGAATCACGGGACGGCTGTCACCTTGGACCATGCCGGGTGCCGCCAACCTGTCGGCCAGTTTAGACTGGGCGGCCCGCTCTGCTGCCTCCTGCAAGATCATATCGACAACGTCGTCAGCTGTCGGCGAAACCGCCATTGCATGAACAGCGACCATCGCGTTCCAGCGATCCGTAATCTGCTCGGCGTACCGGTCCAAGAGCGCCGCTTCCCAGATCAATCGGATCGCCAGAAAATCAGTGATTGTCGCGTCCACGCCCCCACCGAGCTCAGCTTGCCATAGACGATAGCGGGCATATTGGGCCCAGCCGCCTAGGGTCATAAGCATCTGGTGAAAATAGGTTTCCAGGGCCGCAGGCGAAATTGCGATGCGCTCTAGAGCAGTTGCAATTGCGTCGGTCGCCGTTTCAGGAGCCTCGGAAACATAGGTGGCAAAGCCCGCTAGGCCAACGATCTCGGGCGTCAGATCGTGGGTGGCGACGGCGCGCCAAGCGGCATAGGCCCCTCGCCCTCGCGGAGCAATCCACAGCGCCTGGCCCTCGTCGAAATAACCTGCGGCCCAGTGACCAAAGCGCTCTGTAATAAACCCCGGCCAGTCGATCCCAGACACCTCAGCGGCAAGATCCGCGATGGTCGGCAGCGCGGCGGCTGTGGGTTTGGAAAGCTGCGCGGCGGACTTTAGCGCGTCCAAGCTCGCCGGACGCAGCATGAGCGGTGCGGCGGCTAAGGCGTCCGAGAGATTGGCGTCGGTAATCTCGCCGCTGGAAATCCGCTCGAGGTACCACTGGCGGGGCATTGTCACAGAAACGCCGGCCACCCGCGCCAAGCGCGCGCTCACGGTCGCGAGGGTCTCATCGGTCTGGCCCAGGAACGGATTGACCGCAACACTTGACGCCAGCGGCCAGACGGGAGGGATCGCCCGTGCGGCCCGATCAGCGGCGGCCTTCAGGTCAATCGCGCAAGGAGCGTTTTCAGTCTCTGAATTGGTCATTGTCGATGCTCCGATTGGGTCAGATTGGGTTGCGCGCACGCCAGCCGCTGAGCAGCCGGTCGAACACCGCGTTGGCATAGAAGCCGTTTGAAAGGTGCACCCGCATCCCGGCAGCCGCTGGGTGGTAAGCCCAGAGGGGGAACATGGCTTGGACCACTGCCACGAGGCCAAAAGTGATGACCGCAAGCACAATCAAGGCCCACTGCAGTGGTCCCGGTTCTGGCGCGGCAGGCAGCACACCCGCTGTTAGCCAGACGACAAGCTGTTGAAGGGCGAAGTAGCTGATGGAGGTCGCGACGGCGTAGACGATGGTGCGCCGGGTCAAGGCCCTTGGTGCCGTATCCGCAAGACCTTGTGCCAGCATGTAGGCGACGCCGAAGATTAGGATCGCACCCAGCGCGATGGCCTGCGGCGACTTGTGCTGGAAGCCGAAACTCGCACCGACGACCGCATAGATTGCCAGTGCCAGCACAAAGGCGCGACCGACCGCACCCGCCTTAGGAATGGCGACGGGACCGGGCCTGCGATTGGCGGCGATCAGGTCCACCGCCCCCCCAGAAGACAGGAAAGCGTGAGCCTTGTAGAGCGAGTGGGCGACGATGTGCAGTAAGGCCAGAGGGAAGAGCGCGAGCCCACATTCTAGGATCATGAAGCCCATCTGGGCGACGGTTGACCAGGCCAGAGAGGTCTTTACGGCCGGTTGGGTCAGCATGACTAAACCGGCGAACAGCGCCGTAAACCCGCCAAACATCACCAGCACAGCCAGAACGCCGGGGGCCAACACCATCAGGTCAGCAAAGCGGATCAGCAAGAAGCCGCCGGCATTGATAACCCCCGCATGGAGGAGCGCGGACACCGGCGTAGGCGCTTCCATCACCTCCGTCAGCCAGCCGTGCATGGGAAATTGCGCCGATTTCAAAAGGGCCGCAGCCGCCAGAAACCCAGCCGCAGTGACGGCGAGCCCACCACCGTTGCCAGCCCTCGCGCTGCTCAATATTTGCGAGATGTCGGCCGTGCCATAGGCCATAGCCAGCAATATCGCAGCCACAATCAGCGCCCCATCTCCAAGGCGAGCGGTGACGAATTTTTTAGCCGCAGCGCGCTGGGCGGCGCCCCGTTCTGGATAGAAAAGCAACAGCCTGTGTAGAAAGAGGCTCGTCGCAATCCAAGCCACAACCAGTTGGAACAGGTTGCCCGACAGCACCAGTAGGAGCACCGAGGCCAAGGTCATGCAGAGCCAACCCGTGAACGCGCCCTGCCGCGCCTCACCGTCCAGATAGGTCTTAGTGTAGCGCACCACGACCCAGGCAATGAACGAAACCAAGAGCAACATAACGACGCTGATAGCGTCACGCTGGATCGATAGCCCGACGTCATTTAGGCCAAGCAACCGGCTCTGTTCTGGCCCATTTACAATGAGCAAACCGGCTGTGAGCGCTGCAATCACCAGAGCGAAGAAGGCTGAAGCTTCAGCCAAGCGCGGAAGGATGCGAGGCCTACGGCCCGGCGTCAGGAAACCGACCGCGGCGCTAATGAACAGCGCCACAGGGGCGGCATAAGGTATGAGATCGAGTGGCAAAGCGTTTTCCCCCTGAACGCACGATGCGGATCGGGGACTGAGCTACCGGACATTCTAGGGATAGAAAAATTCATTGTTTCTTTCATATCGTTCTGTTTTATAGAACGATATGAAAAGTCTGAACTTCAATCACCTTCGCTATTTCTGGGCTGTCGCCCATGAGGGCAGCCTGACACGCGCAGCCGAGCGCCTGAACCTTTCGCAGTCGGCATTGTCGGTGCAGATCCAGAAACTCGAACACCAGATGGGTCACCCGCTGTTCGAACGTATCGGCAAACGGCTCGTCCTGACCGAGGCTGGCCAGATCTCGTTAGACTATGCCGACACCGTCTTTCAGGCCGGCGACGAGTTGATGAGCACTCTTGATGGTCGACCTCTGGCAAGCCGCCAAGTCCTGAGGGTTGGGGCTCTGACCACCCTATCGCGAAACTTTCAGCTTGAATTTCTGCGGCCTCTGGTCGGCCGCACGGATGTGGAATTGATTGTTCGCTCCGGCACCACACGTGACCTGCTCGCACAGCTCGAAGCCCATATGATCGACGTGGTACTTTCCAATAGTGCCACCCAGCGCGACGCTCGCGCACCCTTCCGCAATCACTTGCTCAACGATCAGCCGGTTAGCCTGGTTGGACGGCCTAGACCCGAAAAGCCGCCGTTCCGGTTCCCAGAAGATCTGCGCAGCGAGCCGATTTTGCTGCCCAGCCTAGACAGTGACATCCGAGTTGGCTTCGACCGCCTGCTCGATCTGGCAGGCATCCGCCCCATCATTCTGGCCGAAGTTGACGACATGGCGATGCTGCGCCTTCTGGCTCGCGAGCGTGAAGGTGTGACGCTGGTGCCGCCAATCGTCGTGCGCGATGAACTGGAGTCCGGCGTTCTGGTCGAGCACTGCCGGATCCCGCAGCTCACGGAAAGCTTCTACGCCATCATTCAAAAACGCCGGTTTCCCAACCAACTTCTTGGCGACCTACTGAAGCGATATACGCCCATCGACCCCAATTCATCGATTGACTGATCAGCGCCCTTGGCTGCGGGCCACACCCACAGATCGCCACGATCTCAGTCGAATTAGCCTATTTGGGTTCTATTCTCGCCGTTTTCGATCATCAATTCATGCAGTCGCGGCGGCGAGCATCATCATCGCGCCACCAGAACCGTGGACGATGACCAGCGCGCGCCCAGAGGCGAAGTTCTGAGCGCAAGACAGCCGCGAATACCAATCGTTGGACCAACAATAAAAGTGCGTCCTCTTATCTTAGGCGTCCGATTGGACCCATCTGGGCTTAATGGTGCTAACCGTGTGCTCCGTCATCGCCGCCTGCTTAATCTGGTTCAAATGACGAATTTCTCGTGCCCTAAAGTTGGAGAGCAGAGGATAAAGGCCCGCCATGACCGCAATCAGAAAGTCCAGAGATAACCTCTATTAACTTTAATTTGTCCTACCCACCCCCAATACTGGGTTAACTGGCGTATCCCGGAATTTTTAGTCTGCGTTTATCGCCGAATATTACCCATGATGCGCGCTTAAAATGAGAAAACGATAATAACGCTCTGCCAGCTTACTGTTTGGCTTGTTGAAGCGTGTCCAAATCATTTTTGGACGAGTTTCAAGAAGTGGCATGTCACCCACAACACAACCTTAGCGTCCGATGATACATCTTGTTAATAATCGGGCCAAAAGATACGAATTAGGGAGTAGTGGGAAAATTCATCCCAAAGGGGATCCGAGATATGTCGGCAAGGAATGTTACAGGCTGGGCAACAGTTTTTGCGATAAGCGCGCTGCTAACCTCGCCAAAGGCCCTCGCCGACCCGATAAGCGATGGCACAGCAATGTCAGTGCGCTACTGCGGCGTCGGTTTTTTGGGTCGAGATGCTGATAAACAAAAAAACTATCGTTATCTTTCGAACTCGGTTCTTAAAGACAAGAAAAATATTGCTTCCATTAGCCCCGTATTACTTTCAGTCAGCCAGAACGCAAACCCAAAATTAAAAGTCAGCAACGCCAATAATGGTTCAAACAATTACTCACTATCATACATAGTGGCAGCGGAAAAATTTGAACAACAGCCATATATTTATCCGATAACCCATAAAAAACGATATAATAATATTTACACAGTAATCATAAATACTGTCGTTTTTGATCTTCAAAACTCGCAAATTATCGGAATCTACCCTTGGGTGTACCAATTTAACGAAGCTTCAGACGCTCAGTTAAGTGAACTTGAAATTACGAAAAGATTTGCAGATTTTTTCAGGAAGCCTGAGGCGGTCGCCGGTAGTGATGATCCTTCGCCGGATTATATGCTCGCGGCATGGGCGAAGTCGGTCGGTGGCCTTTCACTTTCAACCAAAATGAAAACAATCTCAGCAGCACCCGTGACATTTTCGGCCGACGCGACCAGCGCGCTAAACTCCACGGCAACTCACGGCGGGACGCCGCAGATCTCCACGTTAAGCCGAAATCTTACCACCCAGTATGAGGCGATATTAAGTCAGAATTTTGCGCTGCCGATTGTCCCCTCAGGTGCCGGGGATCAGTTTGTCGCTTCAATCCCAAATTGTGTGGGGCAAGGAGACGTGTCGCTTCGTTTGCCAATGCCAGCATACCGGTTTGGGTTTGAAGTGGAGCAACTTAAAACTGCTACTGTTACACACAGTGTAAAGCGCGGCCCGTCTGGTGGCGGTGGAACGGTCGATCAAAACGAGGTGGGATATGGCGCTAGGGTCCGCGTCACAGTGCTCCAGTCGGATGAGTTGGACACTGTAAATGGCGGGAAGATTGTTTTAGACAATCGTGTCCGCCTCACGAGCTCTAAAACTTTCGTGGGTAATCGTGAATTTATAGACAGCGCTCAATATGAAAAATTGCTCGTAAATCTGATGAGCCAAACGGTAAATAATTTCAACAACCCGCAAGAAAAATGGCTCAAAGACCATTTATCGGCAGAGGAATCCAAGACAAAGCCGTCAGCGGTAAGGGCCGCTTGGACAAAGTTGTTCAAGGAAAAAATTGGGTCGCCAATATTATCTCAGGGATCGAAATGACACATTCAACTCATGAATTTCAGCCTGATGCCTATCAAAAACCACGGAAGCATAGGTTCGCTGCGGCGATCGGCGCGCTGACGATCATCGGGTTCGGGGCACCAGCGCATGCAGGTAGCACCGAGGCGCTGGCGGTTTTCTACGTCTCCCTAAAGGGCATTCAACTCGCGGCGCTTAGCGGCACGGCGGATATGTGGGCTGCGTTAGGGTCAGCTGAAAAATCACAGGAATGCCTTGGACTAGCGAAGGACCTCGATAAGGGCGACTTAGCGAACGAAAACGGAATGAAAAAATATAAGGCACAAACCGCTGACCTTAGACAGACGATTGACGAGCTTCAGGAAACTGGCGTCCCTTTGTCGAAGGACCAACATGCAGCGGCTCAGAAGGGATATCTAAAGATAGCAGGCACCGCTGTGCTCTGGGTAGCGGCGGGCGTTTCGGCTGTTAAGATCGCTCAGGCTGATGACCTGAAACCGATGGAGAAATTTTTGGTTCTCGCGACGATGACCGGAGAGGTTGCTTCCGCCGGTCGCGCAACTGCGGATCTCGTGTCCGCTTGGCGCGCTTATAGAAGCATGAACGTGATGGGGAACCTCAAAGCCCCATCCAAGGAACTCGCAGCGCAATTTGTGACACTGTGAACTTATCGGTGCCGAGCATGATTGGATCATCTAATGGATAGACTTGTGCGCCTGACGCTCAGCGCCTGTGGCGCGTTAGCAATTTCGACGCTGGCCTTCACCGCTCAAGCGCAAAGTTCCCTGACACAGGTTATCGTTAGCGGCACCACGAACTTGAAGTCTACAAGCGCAAGCTCTGTTCGGGACGCGGGGCCTGCCGCTCTCAATGCCGCCTATCGAAATGCTTGGCGATTGATGAGTACAAGGCCGGAGTTTGCGTCAAAATTACAGACGCTGCCGCCAGGTGCAGAAGACAAGATAGTCGACAGCTTACAATCAGAATGTTCGGTTACACCTCTAGACCAAGATGTCGATAAAGACACACGACAGCTTTCTGCACGCTACCGGTTTGACTGTAGAACTCAGTCAATTCAGAGCCTCATCCTATCCTTAAACAGCCGCCCCAGCGCCAATGAAACTTCAGGCTCAGACGGCGATGCAACCATCGTGTTTCTATTCTTCGCTGAGCGAGACAGAACACGCAGAGATTTTGATCCAACGGTGTCACGCACATCATCGGACAGCAACTCACGCTCATCGGCGGAAGCATTTGCAAGTGGGGCTACACTTCAGGCGAGCGCCAGGGTTAGCGCATCATCAAAACAAGGTGAGATCGTCAACAAGCAAGCCGCCGGTTCAAAGTCAGCCCAGATCACGACGCAAAAAGCGATCGGGAAGGAGTCTGTAATGGCAAGTGAGGCGGCCACCGCCACACAGAGCTCGGATGCTCAAACATCTACCTCAAGCAGTTCGAGATCGTCGGGTCAGACAGTCGTTACAAGTGCCGAGTATACTAGAGAAGTTAGTCGGCCCGACAAACTCGATGCGGCACTCAAGGAGGTCTTCCTAACAACCAAAATCGTTAGCCTTGCCGACTATACGGATGTCCAAAGTTGTAGTGCCTCTGCCCCCCCCATTGCGCAGATTGAATCAGACCTAAGGTCACTTCGTTCCGACCAATCTTTCGCGCTTCCACAGGCCACGCGCGCAAAGGTGATAGCCTCCCTTCGCGAGTGTGAGGTGCCATATTTCGCCACTGCTGTTGCTAAGATAGGCATACCAGACGTTGATCCAGCATCAGGCCAAAAACGAGTGTTTGTCGACGTAACCGCCCAAGTGCTCAACATCCGTAGCGGAGGCCTACCGAAAACTGTCGGATCGGTGACGCGTCAACTGCAAGGAATAGGACCTGACGAGACGGTGGCGACCTCAAATGCATTGAGTGCTGCAGCAAGGGTCGTGGGTGAGGAAACGCTGAATATGTTGAGTGTCCGCGGAGCATTGTGATCCTCACAGAAGCGTCCAAGCCCCGACTAGATTGATTGGAGGAAATACCGATGACGAACGAGCGAGAAGTTCCCCGCGAACAAAAGCTAGGCTCAATCAATAAATGCCCCAGTTGCGGTGCCCCGTTGGCGGCCTTTGCGGCAAAATGCGAACTCTGCGATCATGAATTGGTCAATGTTGAAGCAAGCCGCACAATTTCATCACTTGTCGAGAGTCTTGCTCAGATTGACCGTGACATAGACGGTCGTAACGAAGGTCTAGGCCTCGTTGAAAAGGCTCGCCAAAAAGCCATTATTGAGAAGCGTGGCCAGGTTATTCGCGATTTTGCAATTCCTAATTCAAGAGAGGATTTGCAAAACCTACTTTACTATATGCAGCCCAAAATTCTGGATGCTGTAAAGCCGGATCCAAATGCCGCCGAGTGGAGAGCCAAATATATAGAGGTGCTTGGGCGAGCTAAACGCGCTTACAAGGGAGACGCAGCCGCCCTTGAGATC
>CALFYB010000177.1 GCA_937952995.1 uncultured Caulobacteraceae bacterium | reverse complement strand
AGGGCAGTTGAGTTAGATCACTTTTTGGGTGAAGGCCGCCCAGCTTTGGCCTAAGTCTGCTAGACAATGAACGGCGTGGATGCGAAAACCCGCGCCTCAGCAAGGGAACCTGGTGCCGCGAAAGATTGTCAATCGCGCAGTGGGTATTTTTGTCCATGGACTATCAAGCCGCGTTTCGATCTGCCCTCGAGCGGATCCACTCTGAAGGTCGGTATCGGGTTTTTGCGGACCTGAAGCGTCACCGTGGTAGTTTTCCCCACGCAACCTGGACCCAGCCAGATGGCACGACGTCCGAGGTCGTGGTCTGGTGTTCAAACGACTATCTGGGTCAGGGCCAAAATCCTGTCGTTCTTGAAGCGATGAAGCAGGCCATTGATGAGGCCGATCAGCGCGCCCATGACCAGCCCGAGCAGCAGTGCGACGACGAACGGGACCTCGATGCTCTTGTAGAGCCACGCAGAGAACATGAGCGTGAACGCCATGACCGCGGCTACCGACAGGTCGATCTCTGCAGTGAGGATGACGAAGGTCAGGCCGACGGCGATGATGCCGGTGACTGAGACCTGGTTGAGGATGTTCTGGATGTTGGCGAGCGTCGGGAACGAGGCCGGCGCGGCGAAGCTGATGCCGGAGAACACGCTGAACGCCACGACGCTGGTCGATGCCGTGCTCGAACTGCGCGAGGCGGTCGAGGATGTGATCCTCAACCGTGCGACCAGCCGCAATATCAGCCCGACCGAACATCTGGTCGAGATCGCCCCGCGCTACAAGGGCGACAAGGGCGTGGCCCGCGTTGTGGACCTGAAATGGCGTGACGCGCCGGTGGCCAAGCGCATCGAGCATGCTCTGGTCAATGGCGTCACCGAATATATCGAGGCCGACACCGAAGAGGCCCGCCAAGGCTTTGAACGCCCCCTTCACGTCATCGAAGGGCCCTTGATGGACGGCATGAACGTGGTCGGCGACCTGTTCGGCGCGGGCAAGATGTTCCTGCCGCAGGTGGTCAAGTCGGCCCGCGTAATGAAGCAGGCCGTCGCCTATCTGGAACCCTACATGGAGGCTGAAAAGGTCGGTAAGCCGCGCGAAATGGCCGGCAAGATCTTGATGGCCACGGTCAAGGGCGACGTCCACGACATCGGCAAGAACATCGTCGGCGTCGTGCTTCAGTGCAACAATTACGACGTGGTCGATCTGGGGGTCATGGTGCCTGCCGACCGCATTCTCGATGCCGCGATCGAGCACAAGGTCGACATCATCGGCCTGTCGGGCCTGATCACGCCCTCGCTCGACGAGATGGTGTTCGTGGCCCAGGAGATGCAGCGCCGGGGCTTCACCATTCCGCTGATGATCGGCGGGGCGACCACCTCAAAGACCCATACGGCGGTCAAGATCGAGCCGGGCTACAGCGCCGGGTCGACGACCTATGTGCTCGATGCCAGCCGTGCGGTCGGGGTCGTGTCGGGCCTCCTGTCCAAGACCGAAAGCACCCGTCTTCAGGCCGAGACGCGCGAAGAGTACCAGCGCATCCGCGAACAGTTCGAACGCGGCCAGCAGGCCAAGGCCCGCACCTCGATCACCGAGGCGCGCAACCGGGCCTTCGCCATCGATTGGGCTGGCTTTGAGCCGAAGGTCCCCAGCTTCCTCGGCACGCGCAGCTTCGTGGCCTATGATCTGGCCGAGCTGGCCAAGCATATTGACTGGACCCCGTTCTTCGCCAGCTGGCAGTTGATCGGGCACTATCCGGCCATACTGACCGACGACGTGGTCGGCGAGGCGGCAACCAACCTGTTCGCTGATGCCCAAGCCATGCTCAAGCGGATCATCGAAGAGAAGTGGTTCGAGGCGCGCGGCGTGGTCGGCTTCTGGCCAGCCAATGCCGACGGCGACGACATTGCCGTCTATGCCGACGAGAGCCGCAGCACCGAGATCGGCCGCTTCCATGCCCTGCGCCAGCAGATGGCCAAGTCCGAGGGCCGCGCCAATCTGGCCCTTTCCGACTTCATCGCGCCCAAGGGAACCAAGCCGGACTATATCGGTGCCTTTGCCGTCACCGCCGGTCATGGCGAGCCCCTGATTGCCGAAAAGTTCAAGGCCGCTGGCGACGACTATAGCGCCATCCTTGCCGCCGCCTTGGCCGACCGCTTGGCCGAAGCCTTTGCCGAAGCCATGCACAAGCGCGTGCGCACCGAGCTTTGGGGCTATGCCGCCGACGAGGACACCACCGTCGAGGACCTGATTGCCGAGAAATATACCGGCATCCGCCCAGCCCCCGGCTATCCGGCCCAGCCGGACCATACTGAGAAGGCGACGCTTTTCCGGTTGCTGGATGCTGAAAACGCCACCGGCATGGCCCTGACCGAAAGCTTCGCCATGACCCCGGCCTCGTCCGTCTCAGGCCTCTATTTCGCCCACCCGGAAGCCCACTATTTCGGCGTCGGCAAGATCGACCGTGATCAGGTCGAAGACTATGCCAAGCGCAAAGGCTGGGACCTCAACATCGCCGAACGCTGGCTGTCCCCGATCCTGAACTACACGCCAGGCAAATCGCGGGGGTAGGTGGGGTTTATTTAGAAAAACAAGGCCCTCACCCCGTCGCCCCCTCCCCGCGTCATTGCGAGCGCAGCGAAGCAACCTAGGGGTCTGACACGAACCTAAATTGATGTTCCCCTAGGTTGCTTCGGCGCGACGCGCCTCGCAATGACGAGGGTGGGAGGGTACCCAAGCCCTCTTCGCCGCGTTCCCCGCGAAGGCGGGGATCCAGTGGGCCGCTTTCAAGCTGTGTGCACAGGTCTGGGTCCCCGCCTGCG
>CALFYB010000176.1 GCA_937952995.1 uncultured Caulobacteraceae bacterium | reverse complement strand
TTGATCAGGGCGATCAGGTCGGCCCCCGGTTCAGCCAGATCAAGCGCTGCGGGCAAGACCTTGGCCAAGCCGATGAAGCTGGCATCGCAGACCACCAAAGATATCGGCCCGGCAATCAGCGTGCGGTCGAGACCTCGCGCATCGGTCCGTTCGAGATTGATCACCCGCGCGTCGCCCGCCAAGCGCGAATGTAGCTGACCTTGGCCGACATCGACCGCATAGACCACGCCTGCGCCGCGGATCAGGCAAACTTCTGTAAAGCCGCCGGTGGAGGCCCCGACATCAATGACCCGGCGACCCGCGACCGCGATAGGCCAAAGGTTTAGCGCATGCTCGAGCTTCAATGCCCCCCGGCCAACATAGGGATGGGCGGCGACGGCCTCGATGGGTGCATCTGGTTCTATCAGCTCTGATGCCTTCTTAAGGGTCTGCCCAGCGACCTGAACCCCGCCAGCCTCAATCGCTGCCCTGGCCTTGGCGCGGCTATCAAAAAGGCCTCGTTCAACCAAAACCAGATCCGCTCGAACTTTAGACATGGAGGATAGGGCTCTCGCACTTGAAACCTTGGGCTGCGCCGTCCACTCTTAGCGCAAGCGGGCCGATCACATGCACTCACCAATGCGCCCGCAGGGAGAAACGTCAAGATGAACGCTTTCACGCGTCGTGGCCTTCTGGCCGCCTCTGCTGCTGTGGCCACCGCTGCCCAGGCCCCAATGGCCCTCGCTAAGGCCGCAGTGCCGAGTGCAACGCCGCAGCCTGACGCCACCACCTTGGCCGACCGAATCCGGCGCAAAGAGATTTCGCCGCTCGAGGCGGTTTCCGACGCGATCAACCGCGCCGAGGCCGCT
Source organism: uncultured Caulobacteraceae bacterium (assembly GCA_937952995.1). Lineage (GTDB taxonomy): Bacteria > Pseudomonadota > Alphaproteobacteria > Caulobacterales > Caulobacteraceae > CAISGS01. The sequence goes on along the minus strand of CALFYB010000176.1, from coordinate 2,670 downwards.
CAGCCTAAGCTCAATTTTATGGTCAGTTCTCTGTTCGATCAGGCCTATGACCAAGCCAAGGCAGGCACTATCAGCGGTCCCTTCGCAGGGGTTCCATTCCTGATCAAGGACCTGAACGATTATAAGGGCGCGCCGACGCGAAATGGCTCTCGCGCCTTCCTCGATGCACCAGTGGCTAAGGCCAGTGAGCCGCACGTTGAGGCCTTTACGCGCGCGGGTCTGGTCGTCATCGGCAAGTCTGCCTCGCCAGAGCAGGGTTATCTTCCCACCACGGAACCCGTAGCCTTTGGTCCAACCCGCAACCCTTGGAACCTTGGCCATTCGAGCGGTGGCTCATCGGGCGGCGCGGCAGCGGCTGTAGCGGCAGGCATCGTCCCTGTGGCCCATGCCACAGATGGCGGCGGTTCGATTCGCATTCCAGCGTCCAACTGTGGCCTGTTTGGCCTGAAGCCCTCGCGCGGACGGATGATCGGCGCGGAGAAACAGACCCACGCCTATGATCTGGGTGTCGCCCATGTGGTTTCGCGCTCAGTGCGAGACAGCGCAGCGGTTTTTGCCGCAACGGAATATGTTGGTGAAGGGGCGCAATATAGACCCGTTGGTCTGGTCACAGGGCCTTCAAAGCGCCGTCTGCGCATCGGTGTCTTGCTCGACACCGCCGGGGGCCTAAAGCCAGATGCCGAAGTTCAGGCCGGGCTAGAAGCCACGGTTAAGCTGCTGACCAGCCTCGGGCACCGGGTCACGCCGACCAAATGGCCGCTCGACGGGGCGATCTTCACCCAAGACTTCCTGACCCTTTGGGCAACGGACGCGGCCAAGCAGGTCCAGATCGTGACAGCATCCAAGGGCGCAAAGGCGGTGCCGGATATGCTCGAGCCCTTCACCATCGGACTGGCCGAAATGGTCAGCAAATTGCCTGCCAGCGCCATTGGAGAGGCCATTGGTCGCCTTGAGGCCTCAGTGCCGACCTATGACGCCTGGTTCAAGTCCTTCGACCTGATCCTCAGTCCTGTATTGGCAAAGCCTGCCGTGGCGTTGGGCTATGTCTCACCGACTGTACCCTTTGCAGAGTTGGCGGCGCGCGTGACGCACTATGTCGGCTACACGCCCTTGCACAATGTCGCCGGGGCAGCAGCGATGAGCGTCCCCCTTCACTGGACCACTGACGGCATCCCTGTGGGTATGCATTTTGCGGGCCGGGCAGGGGACGAACGCAAGCTCTTCGAATTGGCCTTTGAACTCGAACAGGCCCAGCCTTGGGCCCAGCGCAAGCCGCCGGTTTGGCTGGGCTAAGGTCCATCGCACCAAGAAAAAGGCCCATCCGCTGATGCAGATGGGCCTATTTTTTTAGGGGGTCGTCCCGGACTTAGCCCTGAACGAAGACCTTCTTCAGTTCGTTCTTCAGGATCTTGCCATTGGCATTGCGCGGCAGGGTTTCAGGCCAGAAGACGACCTTGACCGGTACCTTGAAGGCGGCCAGACGCTCGGCGACGAAGGCCCGCAGTTCTTGCTCGGTGGCGTGGGCTCCGGCCTTGAGGGTCACGACTGCTGCGGGCTCTTCGCCCAGTTGCTTATGGTCGATCCCAACAAGGGCTGCGTCCATGACGGCGGGATGTTCATAGAGAACGCTTTCGACCTCGACGCAGTAGATGTTCTCGCCGCCGCGGATCAGCATGTCCTTGGCCCGGTCGACGATGTAGCAGAAGCCTTCCTCGTCAATGCGTGCCAGATCGCCGGTGCGCACCCAGCCGTCAATGAAGGTCTGGGCGGTGGCTTCAGGCTTGTTCCAATAGAGCTTGGCGACGTTGGGGCCCTTGCCATAGAGCTCGCCGACCTCACCAGCAGGCAGCTCGCGTCCATCGGAACCGAGGATCTTCATATCGCAGACGGGGACAGCGGGGCCGCAGCTGTCAGGACGGTTGGAATAGTCCTCGCCCTGATGGTGGGTAAAGGTCGCCGAGGTCTCGGTCATGCCCCAGCCATTGCCCGGCAAGGACTTGGGGAAGGTCTCGACGATCTTGCGCACCAGTTCAGGAGCCGAAGGCGCGCCGCCGTAGGAGACGCTTTCGAGGCTGGAGAGGTCGTAGTTGGCGCGGGCTGGGTGCTCGATCAACTGCCAGGCGATGGTCGGGACGCCGCCGCAGCCGGTCACGCGCTCGCGCTCGATCAGTTGCATGGCCAGCTCTGGTTCCCACTTGCGCATCAGGACCAGCTTGGCCCCGGCGAACAGCGATGGTGATAGAACAGCGAAACAGCCCGTGGCGTGGAAGAAGGGCACGGACAGCAGGGTGCATTTTTGCGGCGCGTTGGGATCAGCGACCGGCGGGGTTTCACCCCGGCGCAGATAGGTCCGGGCCCCCGAGATGGCCGAGGCCATGATGTTGGAAACGATATTGCGGTGCGTGCCCAAGGCCCCCTTCGGCTTGCCCGTCGTGCCCGACGTGTAAAAGATGGTTGCGTCGTCTTCTGGCGTCACTTCCACCTCTGGCAAAGGCAGTTCGGGCAAATTCTTCCAGTCATTCGTATTACCAATCACCGGCTCAAGCCGCGCGATCAAGGGATGAGCAATCTCCTCGTTTTCGCGGGAAACATAAATGCGGGTCACATCGGGGCAGTTGGGCAGGTGCTCGCGCAGACGCTCCAACCGCTCGGCATCCAAAACAACAATCT
>CALFYB010000175.1 GCA_937952995.1 uncultured Caulobacteraceae bacterium | reverse complement strand
GGTGGCGCTGAGGCCCATCAGGCGGGCGCTCATGCGGTCATGCATGTAGCCGACCAATATGCCGTCCTCGATCAGGACCGTGCGCTCGGTCGGCGTGCCTTCGTCGTCTATGGTCAAAGATCCGCGACGACCGGGCAGGGAGCCATCGTCAAAGACCGTCACACCCTTGGCCGCTACGCGCTCGCCAATGCGGCCCGAGAAGGCCGAGATGCCCTTGCGGTTAAAGTCGCCCTCAAGTCCGTGCCCTACTGCTTCGTGTAGCAGCACGCCATTCCAGCCAGGGCCGAGCACCACGTCCATTTCGCCTGCAGGGGCGGCGACGGCGTCCAGATTGACCAGAGCTTGGCGCAGGGCCTCGTCGACCTGGCCCTGCCATTTATCGGGGCTGATCCAAGCCTCATAGCTGGCGCGGCCACCGGCCCCAGAGGAGCCGGTCTCGCGGCGGCCATCGCGTTCGACCGTCACCTGAACATTGACCCGCACCAGAGGGCGGACATCGCGCAGCATCATACCGTCGGCGCGCAGGATCTCGACCGTGCGTCGCTCTCCGGCAATCGAGGCCATGACCTGAACGACGCGGGGATCGCGGGCGCGGGCGAAGGCGTCGATCTCTTGCAGGAGCTCTGTCTTGGCGCTGAAGCTTGGCTGGGCCAGAGGGTCGGCATCCGAATAGAGCTTGGTATTGGTTCGGCGCGGGGCCAAATCAGCGGTGCCGCTGTAACCGCGCCGGGCTAGGGCGGCGGACTGACCGGCCCGTCCGATGGCTGCTTCGGTAATTTCGCTGGCATGGGCATAGCCTGCGGTCTCTCCAGCCACGACGCGTAGGCCGAAACCCTCGCCGGAATCATAGGCGGCTGATTTCAATCGCCCATCGTCAAAGACGAATGATTCGCTTTCCGAGCGCTCCATATAGAGCTCGCCATCATCCGCGCCGCTCAAGGCCTCGGCCAAGATCGCCCGCGCACGCTCGGGATTGACGTCATTGGCTTCTAAAAGGGGCATGGCTGGGGTGGGCGAGGTCATGAACTTGGGTCCGATCGAAAAAGCGCTACGATTAACATAGGGATTCCGTGGCAAAGTTGAAACCGCCTCTGGTGTAATCGCTCATCCCTTGGCAAGACAGGCTTCTGCGCGTATGCACGCGCCAGTAATTTGGGATTTGGGGCTGGCTCGGTTCCGAGGTGCGACAATTAGGCTCTAGCCTAGGGCTCGCCGCCAAGGACTGCCGGGGTATGTCACACGGTGAATAACCTGCTACAGGTGGGTTTTTACCGGTTAGGGCTGGGCCGTAGAGAATATGAGGGCTTCGGGAATGAATATGCGCAAGCTAGCGGCGGGCCTCGCCGGGATGATTGTCGGGGTCGGGTTCAGCGCCCAAGCCTTGGCGACTGAACTTATGGGTCAGCCCACGCCGGACTATATCGGCCTACAACAGGCGGCCTCGCCGCTGAAACACTCAGCGATCTTTTTCCACAATGCCATCTTGATGCCGATCATCACGGCGATCTCGATCTTTGTGGCGATCTTGCTCGGCATTATCGTGGTGCGCTTCAACAAGAAGTCGAACCCTGTCCCGGCGAAGTTCAGTCATAATACGGCGCTGGAAGTGGCATGGACCTTGATCCCGGTTGGTATCTTGCTGTTCATCTCGATCTTCTCCTTCAAGCTGCTGTTCGCCTATCACGACATGCCCAAGCCTGACCTGACGGTTAAGGCGACCGGTTACCAGTGGTATTGGGGCTACACCTATCCCGACCAGAAGATCGACGAGATCACCTCGGTCATGCTGTCGGAAGCCGACGCTAAGAAAAATGGACAGCCCTATCGCCTCGCGGCCGACAATTCTTTGGTCGTTCCCGTTGGTAAGGTCGTCAAGGTTTTGGTCACCGGTTCGGACGTGATCCACAATTTCGCTATGCCTGCTTTTGGTTTGAAGACTGACGCGATCCCCGGCCGGATCAACGAAACCTGGTTCAAGGCTGAGAAGACCGGCATGTTCTACGGCCAGTGTTCAGAGCTTTGCGGCGTCGACCATGCCTTCATGCCCATCCAAATCAAGGTCGTAACCCAAGAAGAATTTGACGCTTGGGTCCTGACCAAGGCTCCACCGGCGGCTGCCGCCCCTGCCGTGACCCCTGTGGCCACGCCTGCAGCGCCTGCGGCTCCCGCCACACCGGCCGCTGCTGCTGCCCCCGCCCCGCAAAAGACCGCTCAACTCGACGTGGCTGCTAAGCCCGTCGCGATGAACTGATAGTTCGAGGAAGAGTTAGACGATGGCAAACTCCGCCGCACACGACCACGGTCATGATGATCATGACCACAAGCCGGGTTTCATCACCCGGTGGTTCTTCTCGACCAACCACAAGGATATTGGCACCCTCTACATCCTGTTCGCCATCATGGCGGGCCTGATCGGTGGTGCCCTGTCTGGTCTGATCCGTTTGGAACTCGACCAGCCTGGCATCCAGTTCTTCAGCGCGACCTCAGGGGTCAGCTTCCTAGGCCTTATTGAACAGTCCAAGCACGGTTATAATACCGTGGTGACCGCCCACGCCCTGATCATGATCTTCTTCATGGTCATGCCCGCCATGATCGGCGGCTTTGGTAACTGGTTCGTTCCGATCATGATCGGCGCACCGGACATGGCCTTCCCGCGGATGAACAATATTTCGTTCTGGCTGCTGATGGCCGCGTGGGTGCTGCTGTGCATGTCCCTGTTTGTGGACGGTGGTCCTGGCCGCGGCTTTGGTGGCGGTTGGACGATCTATCCACCTCTATCCACCACAGGCCACACGGGCCCTGCGATGGATTTCGCGATCTTCTCGCTTCACCTTGCTGGTGCGAGCTCGATCTTGGGTGCGATCAACTTCATCACCACCATCTTCAATATGCGGGCTCCGGGCATGACCATGCACCGTATGCCGCTGTTTGCCTGGTCGGTTCTGATTACCGCCTTCTTGCTGCTGCTGTCCCTGCCCGTTCTGGCCGGTGCCATCACCATGCTGCTGACCGACCGTAACTTCGGCACCCACTTCTTCGATCCAGCCGGTGGCGGCGATCCCGTGATGTTCCAGCACCTGTTCTGGTTCTTCGGTCACCCCGAAGTGTACATCCTGATCCTTCCCGGTTTCGGCATCATCAGCCACATCGTTTCGACCTTCTCTAAGAAGCCGATCTTCGGTTATCTGGCCATGGCCTATGCCATGGTGGCCATTGGCTTCGTCGGCTTCGTCGTGTGGGCTCACCACATGTACACGGTCGGCATGAGCATTGACCTGCGAGCCTACTTCGTCGCAGCGACCATGGTCATCGCGGTTCCCACCGGTATCAAGATCTTCTCTTGGATCGCGACCATGTGGGGTGGTTCGGTTGACTTTAAGACCCCGATGCTTTGGGCCATGGGCTTCATCTTCCTGTTCACCATCGGCGGCGTGACCGGCGTGGTGCTCGCTAATGCCGGTATCGACTACTCGCTGCACGACACCTATTACGTCGTGGCGCACTTCCACTACGTGCTCTCGCTCGGTGCGGTGTTCGCGATCTTCGCGGGCTTCTATTACTGGTTCGAGAAGATGTGGGGCGTGAAGTACAACGAGTTCCTCGGCTGCGTGCACTTCTGGATCACCTTTGTCGGCGTGAACCTGATCTTCTTCCCGCAGCACTTCTTGGGCCTGCAGGGCATGCCACGTCGCTATGTGGACTATCCTGAAGCCTTCTCTAAATGGAACCACGTCTCCAGCATCGGCTATGCCATTACGCTTGTTGGCGTCGGCGTGTTCTTGCTGGTCCTGCTGGAATCGGCGATCCGTCGTCGTAAGGCGGAAGCCAATCCATGGGGCGAAGGTGCAACGACGTTGGAATGGACCCTGCCTTCACCACCGCCATTCCACCAGTTCAACACCTTGCCAGTGATCAAAGACGACGGTCACTGAGCCCTAGACGACGCGTAATACCGAGGGACGTGGTTTCGGCGAGCCTTGCCGCAAGCTGCGTCCCTCGGATCGTTTCAAAGGAAGCGTTTCTCCCCCATGACCGACCTCTCGGCTCCTCTGCCTGCTTCGGAACTGTCCTCCGAACCGCCTGAAACGGCGGGGCGGGAACAGACGGCGCGTTGGCAGGACTTTCTGGCACTGATGAAGCCGAGGGTGATGTCTCTGGTCGTGTTTACGGCCTTGACCGGCTTGGTCTGTGCAGGGGGCAAGATCAATCCGATCATCGCTGCAGTGGCCGTGTTCTGTATCGCCGTCGGTGCCGGGGCCTCTGGGGCCCTGAACATGTGGTATGACGCAGACATCGACGCCCAGATGCGCCGCACCCGCGGGCGTCCTGTGCCTGCGGGCCGGGTTCAGCCCGCCGATGCCCTGACCCTTGGCGTGGTCATGTCGCTGTTTTCTGTCATGCTCATGGGCATGGCGACCAATTGGCTGGCAGCGGGCCTGCTGGCCTTCACGATCCTCTTCTATGCTTTGATCTATACCGTCTGGCTAAAGCGCTCGACCCCGCAGAACATCGTCATTGGCGGTTTGGCTGGGGCCTTGCCCCCCGTCATCGGCTGGGCGGCGGTCAGCGGTACAACCCCGATCAATGCTTGGTTGCTTTGTGCCATCATCTTCATGTGGACGCCGCCCCACTTCTGGGCCCTGTCGCTCTATACGTCAGAGGACTATGCCAAGGCGGGCGTGC
>CALFYB010000174.1 GCA_937952995.1 uncultured Caulobacteraceae bacterium | reverse complement strand
CATGGGCGATGTGGCGCTGGCATCCAACACCAACCCACTGTTCACCTGTGTGTCCATCACAGGTAATTCGGTTTTTCTGGCGGGCGACTCTGCCTCGGCCTCTGCGGGCCTGGTCTTTTCCAACCGCGCGCAGGCGCGCCTGAAGATGAGCCTCTGGGAGAGCGCCGAGGCAGACTGCGACGGCAGCCTACGCATTTCGGACGCGCTCGGCGGCGGCGGGACGTCGACGCCGCCCCCCCCGCCTCCTCCGCCTCCGCCACCGCCGCCGAATATCCCAGCGCTGGTCGAAACCGGTAGTGCCAAGTTCATGACTGTTCGCCAACAGATGGACATTCATCGGAACAACCCCGTTTGTGCAAGTTGCCACAACAAGATCGACCCGCTTGGGTTCTCACTCGAGAACTATGATGCGGTCGGTGGCTGGCGCACGGAGGTTTCTGGGCAGAAGCTCGACGTGTCAGCGACGACGCCTGATGGATACAATTTCACTGGTGTGACCGGTCTCAAAACCTTGCTTTTGAACCGAAAGGACCAGTTCCTCGATGGCTTCATTGAGCGCCTTATGACCTACGCCCTGGCTCGTGGTCTTGAAGCGCAGGACATGCCTCAGGTCCGAGCTATCCGCCATCGTGCTGCCGCTGACGGCTATCACATGGATGCGATTATTCAGGGCATCGTTGAAAGCACGCCGTTCCAAAAACGTAAGGTCGGCGAACCCACCCCGAACAAAGCCGTTGACCCTAAGATGAAGGTTGCCACGCGATGAGAATTCTTAGTGCCCCACTCGATCGCCGGACCCTATTACGTGGGGCAGGCGTCACACTCGCCCTTCCGTTGCTGGACTGTATGGTTCCAGCACGCGCCTCGGCGGCCACTCGTGCTCGGCGATTCTCTTTATTCTACATGCCAAACGGCATGGTGATGGAGCAATTCACGCCTACCAAGACCGGCGTCGGCTATGAGTTGTCTCCGACCCTAAAGCCCCTCGAGCCTTTTCGGAATTCGTTCTCCGTGGTCTCCGGAGTAGCTCACGAGCAGGCCGAAGCGCTTGGCGACGGTGCAGGCGACCACGGTCGCGCGGCCGGTTCATATCTGAGCGCTGTTCACGTCAAGAAAACCGAAGGCTTCGACCTGCGCGCGGGCGTGACGATGGATCAGGTCATCGCTAAGGAATTTAGCAAACAAACACAGATCGGCTCTCTCGAATTGGGTATTGAGCCGCCCAGCTTCGTCGGCAGTTGTGACAGTGGATACAGCTGCGCCTATACAAACACTCTGTCATGGAGCACGCCCACCTCGGCTTTGCCGATTACGGTAAGCCCTCGCGATGTCTTCGAGCGATTGTTTGGTGACCAAGACAGGGTTGATCCGGCGACCCGCGCGCGTCAAATGCGACGCCAATCCAGCATTCTAGACTTCGTGTCAGACTCAGCGAAATCCTATTCGAGGGACCTAGGTGCGGACGATCGTCATAAGATTGACGAATATATGACCTCAATCCGAGACCTCGAGCGGCGGATTCAGATGGCGGAGCACCAGTCTACACAAGGCGCGCCCCTCGCTTCGGCCACCCGACCGGCCTCGAGCATACCTGATAGCTTTATTGATCATGTGCGATTGATGATGGACCTGCAGGTGCTCGCCATGCAGGCCGATCTGACCCGAGTCAGCACCCTGATGGCCGCACGTGAGCTGAGCAACCGTAGCTACACCGAGATCGGTATTTCTGATGCCCATCACTCGATCAGCCACCACGGCGGCGATCCTGAGAAGCTCGCCAAGTTACAGCTGATCAACATGATGTTCATCGATCAGTTTGGATACTATATCAAACGGCTAAAAGAGACGAAGGATGGGGAAGGAAGCCTGTTCGACACGACCTTCCTGATGGCGGGTTCTGGCTTCGGTGACTCAAACTCCCATGACCACCAAAACCTACCCCTGATTGTCGCAGGGGGGTTGGTGAAGGGGGATCAACATATTCGCCCGGCCAAGGGCACTCCTTTTGCCAATGTGATGGTGGCAGGCTTGCAGGCTATGGGTTTTGAGCTGGATCACTTCGGCGACAGCACCCGCGCCATGACGGAGCTCTTGGCGTGAGCGGCCGCCTCTCATTAGCCGCGTCGTCTTTCGCAGTCGCACTCCTCTTGGGAACAAGTGCCATCGCGGCACCATTGGACAAAGGCGATGAAAGCGGCAAGCTTGCCGACGCAGTTCGAGCTGATGATCAGGCAGCCATCAAAACGTTGCTGGCGCAGGGGGCAAGCCCCAACCAGATTCTGCCCGACACCACCACACCGCTCTTCATCGCAATAGATCATCAGAATATCGAAAGTGTCCGACTCCTGATCGCTGCGGGCGCTAAGGCCGACGCCAAGGATCAGGATGGTAACTCACCGCTTCTGCTAGCCTGCCTTCTCGGCAATGCAGATATTGTTAGTCAACTTCTCGACGCTCATGCCGACATGCGTAGTCTTGGCCAAGGGCAAGTGCCACCCTTTGCACTCTGTGCGGGTTCATCGTCGTCGGCAATTTTGGGACGAATGATTGCAGCCGGTCAGGATGTGGATCAGGCCTCTGCAGAAGGTCAATCGGCGCTTATGTATGCAGCCTCCTATGGCCAGTCTGCTAATATTGGGACCCTGCTGCGGCACGGTGCCAAGGTCAATGCGACATCGAAGAAGGGCTATTCGCCGATAATGTTCGCCATGCGCGGCGGATCTTCGGAGGCGGTCCAGGCCTTGATCAAGGGTGGCGCTGACGTCAGCCACGTCACGCCAGACGGTGCAACAGCCCTTCAGATCGCCCTCGAAGACCGAAATGTCGCCTTCGCCACCCTTCTGGTCAATAATGGCGCGTCGCTCCAGGACAACTGGGACCTTCACGGCCGCACGCCTCTTCAATTGGCTGTACTGTCTCGAAATGCCGATCTGGTAAAGCTGATGCTCTCGAAGGGTGCCGATCCCAATGCGCCGTCTCGTTTGGCCTATGGACTAAATCCAAACGATATTTCGTTTCACCCGTCGCCAGGTGACCACCGTTTTGACGGACGGCGTAAACCGATCGACTATGCGGCACTTGGCTATACCCCGCGGATAATGCTGCACACCAACCCAGACGGCGGAGGTCCGGCCGCCATGCCACCGGCACCGACTGTGGCGCTTCTGCTGGCAGCGAGCACTGGGCAAGCGAACCTCATGAAGGTGCTTGTCGAGGGAGGGGGCGATGCCAAGTTCACAAATGCAGACGGCTTGAACATTGTTCTAGCATCGGCGCTTGGTCGCAAAATCGATGCCGTGACCTACGCCCATGAGGTAGGACCTGAGATCACGCTCACGCGGAAGGATGGCAACAACGCTCTCCACCTAGCACTTGGAGGAAACGGTGCTGGCGGTGCGGGCGGCGGTGGCGGTGGCCTAACTGAAGACGAGACTTTTCAGGTGGTGAAATATTTTGTGGATCAGGGCGTCTCTATCGATGCGGTGAATAGCCGAGGCCAAACCCCCTTGGCCATGGCACTGGACCGCGGCGATAAACGGACGCAGGCCCTCTTCAAGCAAATCGTCGCCGAGCGGGCTGCCAAGGCTCATTCAGGACCACGCGTTGCCACTGCGCTCAAACCCGCGCGAAATCAACCTTAAGGTTTCTGGGGTTCTTCAATAGGTACAATTCAGGTTTTGCTTTGGGAACTGATGGCGTCGGTATCCTCGACATCGTGACGGCGACCACTTTTGCAACCAGAGGATGACCACATTGACCAAACCCGAGTGGTGGCGGCGCGGTGGCTGTCAATTCTGTTAGGGTTTCGCCTTACCCTTCGGCCTAGTTTGGCTGTGCATCGTGCTATTAGCTATGCCTCTGCACGGATGGTGTGAACGGCCTTCGCCTATTCTGTTTCGCTAGACCGCCTTAAGTGGAGTTAGCGTAAAACGGCTGTAAAAGTGAGAGGGTATAAAGCCCTGCACGGTGCAGCATGCGGGATTTTCCAATATTTCCGACCTCTAAATGTAGGCATTTGCTGCGCAACTTCCTACATCGCGTCACAGATCAGGCGAGGCTAACCAAGTAACATGCCAAGCAGCCTGTTGGGGATTAAGCGGTGGTTTTGCCCGGCTGATAGAGCCGTTGGTATTGCGAAACGTAATCGCGCCCGGCTCTACCCCCATGACCACAGCGTCCGTACCAAGGAAGGCAACGCCCATCCCGTCAAACCGGGACAGAGGCGCGTTTGGGTGCAGACCGAACAGTAGCTCCTCAGTCCAACCGCAGGAGAGGGCACAGTGCCCAAACCTATTGCAAAAATCGACCGCTCGCTCGATGGCCTCAGACCAGTCCCCCGAGCTAACGCCTTTGGGTGGAGGGGTGTCCACCAGCAGGTTTAACCCATCTTGCCAGTCACTTGGACCTTTTGAGGCTTTTGATGGTTTGCGTATTGGCCCCTTTGGGGCGGTTATGCTCCTCGTTCGACGCCTTTTAGAAACGTTGGTTTGGGGTCCGTAACCCTCAAAACTATCGATATTTTGATCGCTACGGACCACCGCGCCAGCGGAAATGGGCCTATCTGACCAACCCTCAAAAGCCTCAAAAGGGTGATTGGGGACACTTGGCTGGCCTTCTGTTAGGGCCTTGAGTTGCGCTAAGTAACTCATTGGGGCAACGCGTTGGGATTGATACTGTAGGTCTTCTTGGGGTGCCCACCTGTCTTGACGACCTCCTCGCGCAGCCAGTCGTGATCCACCAAGACCTGCAGCGCATCTGATGCCTTTTGCGCATCGTTCAAGCCCGACCAGCCCTTGCCATAGACGTCTCGAGCGGTGAACGGGTTGGACAAATGCCCCCCCTTGATCTTGGACGACAGGGTGCGGGCAGCGGATAGTTTGGCGGACGTGACAGAGGCATAGGCCCGGGCCGCATGGGTTTCCAAATATTCCGCCCACGTCAGGGCGCTCAAAAGGGCTCTCAGACTGACTGGCCCCCTTGCCCCTTCCGCAAGGTGCATGATGAGCGCGAGGGAGGGAATAAGCCCGCGATATTTGTTCAGGTGGGAGGTCATTGTCTCGGATAGATCGTCGCCTCGGAGGCGTCGCTCAAGATCCTCTCGCCACTTCCTGAATGTCACCAAGGCGTCAGGCGCAAACCGAAGGTATGGGATTGGATCAAACTCATCTGAGTGCGCACCAATACTCGCTGGATCCAACCGGTCTAACCTATCGAACAACTGGTTGACGCGACTGCGGGCTTCACCGTCAGGTTCGCGGTCGATGTCTTTCCAGCTTGCCGATACATCCGGCCATACCAGGAGCCCAAAGCGTTGCGCAAAGCCGTCGTCGCCGTCGCCACCGTTAACGGCATCGCTCAGGTAGTTGGCGAGCTTACTTGGCTGGGTCGCCCCAAGTACGCTTAGGCAGCAGGCCTGAATGCATACGCTGCCTCGTGCAATCCGGTCGAAGGTGTAACCCTCGTTTCCATTCCAGGCCGTCAGGTAAAAGCCACGCGCTGCTGCATTGTCTTCCCGAGCTAGCGGCTTCAGCAGGCTAATCAATTCATCTCGGTAGACCAAAACCCCATTGGGGTTATCGGCCATAACTTGGCCAAGGGCTTCGTAGGACGTGTCGTTGACGATGTACCTTGTGAAAGCTGGCTTTTCTGGCTTGGGCCCTTCACCAGGCTTGTAGTTTGCCAGCGCGGCCTCGTAATCCTCTTTGGCCTGCTTGTTTTTTTCGGCTGCCATAGCGTCTAGGCGGAGAAGTGGCTTCAGCGCGTGTCTCATCGCTGGGGATTTCATCACACCAGGACGGCCAACAATCATGCCCCAAAGATTGGGAACCTCGGTCCAGTCCGTATGTTCCTGAGCGCGAATACCAACCCGTCTACCTATGACGGCTCCCAACGCTATTACGATCGAAACGGCCACATAATCGATCGGGCATTGCATGCGCTCAGCGATGTCCACGACCAAATCTCTTATCGAGCTTGGCATCATCGCTGGATCAAGGGGCTTCACGGGTAGCAGGGCATTCGCAAGAGGTTTAGGCTCTGGCCATTGGTCGCCAAACTTACCCACGGCACTCTCTACAATGCGTGGGATGTCGGCATAGCGGGCCGTCCAGCGTAGGTCGCGGGCACCTGTGCTCGCATCCATTAGGGCACGCAAATGGATGACAATAGCCCCGTGATACATTCCCGACCCAGCCAAACGGGCAGAGAGCTTCACAATCGGATCGTGATAGGAGGCTCCGCTGTAGATGGCTGCCAGTAGTTCGTCGGTTTCTTGATCCTTGTCAGGTCTGTGATCAGTTTCGGTGGATGAAATTGTCTTTTTATCGACCCAGGGCGCGGGCGACAGGAAGTCTAGCCAATCCAATATATCTTTGAGCTCGACCTCAATCTCGGCATTGAGAGCGAGTATCGTTGCCAGCTTCGGCTCGCCCTTTCTGTGAAACGAGCCCGGTGCCCGAAAGCAGTGAACGAGACTGACACCGGATGGATCTGCGCCAACCAATCTAACGCCCAGTTTACGAGCAGCCTTTAGTTTGGCGAGGTCCTCACCTGTAGCGGGCTCTGTAAGGCGCCAGTGGGCATGAACCTTAGGCTCTAGTACTCCCGTTCCGGGATTCAGCCATACCCCGCCGGTCGCCACCACCAAGGTTGGTTGTCCCAAGCATTTTGATAGATATTCTAGACCCTCCATTGGGTGATCGTCGAAGTCTACGGTAAATGTATAGGCCTCCGACAATGACCTTTCTGATGCATCATCAGGATTGCTGAAACCCGCCAGTGGCGGGCAATAGACCGCAGAGGATGAATGGTTTGCCGCCAATGTTGCAGCATCCATTGCGTCCTGGACTAGGTTCCCGCGGCCCATCAGGGTCGATTTTCTGCTCAAGCATCGGCTTTGCTCGCCCTCAGAATAGACCCTGTGAGAGATGAATGCATCGGCGCTAGCGTACCGAAAAAGGCTGTCAAAATGGGCCTCCAGATCACACTGGTCAGGCTTTAGGTTTCTAGTCATTGTTGTTTCCTTGATTAGGAAACCACCGCTTGCTGAAATGCACGATTTAATGTAGTAAAACAGTATCGAAGCTGTCTATCACACTATCCCGAACCGCTCCGCGAGGGGCGGTTCGGTTGCTATTTCGTGTTCGGAACATCCCAAGCGGTGGTGTGGTGGGCACAACCTGTGGTATTGAGACTGCCATATTGGGCGACGGGTCTGCACTGACTTGCGGCTTCATGTCGGCCAGAGGATTTGGTCAGACGATCATGGATAATCTGAACCACACCGGCCTGCGGTATTT
>CALFYB010000173.1 GCA_937952995.1 uncultured Caulobacteraceae bacterium | reverse complement strand
GCCTTTCAAAAAAAGACCCAGAAGACGCCGCAGAAAGAAATCGATCTTGCAGCCAGTCGCCTGCGAGCATGGAGAGAATAGGTCATGGATGTTCAGATTTTTGACGATGTGTTTGACGCCTTGGCCGACACGCCTGCCGAAGCCGCAAACATGAAGGCCCGGGCAGACCTCCTCGGTCTCTTGACGGATCGCATCACCTCGTGGGGCCTGACGCAAGAGGCCGCCGCCCATCGGCTCGGCATTACCCGTCCGCGATTGAACGATCTTCTACGGGGAAAGCTCGGCAAGTTCTCTTTGGATGCCCTTGTTAATCTTGCGACGGCGGCGGGCTTGGTTCTGGAAATCCGTGTAGCGGCAGCGGCCTAAGGGCGTTCAGGACGGTCTAGAGGTCTGTCGGGTTAACGCCCTTACAGGAACAGAACCCGTGTTTAGGGCGATATAGAGGGCCAACCGGATGCTTAAGGCTTAGCGGTAGGGCGGGAGAAAGCAGAGAATAGAGACCAAAAAATCCCGATTACGGGCTAATTATAGACTGAATTATAAGAGAAATTATGGACCCCAAAAGTCCACTGCCTTAGTCGTGGAAAGGACTGGTGGAGCTGAGCGGAATCGAACCGCTGACCTCTTCATTGCGAACGAAGCGCTCTACCAACTGAGCTACAGCCCCCCTTGGGGAGGGGGCAGATAAGGGCGGCACGGAGCGGCTGTCAAGCGGGTTGGGCGGGTTGGACAGGGTGTCGCGCACTGACTTGGCCAATTTCTTGCCAGCATCTTGGGGTGCAGATAGAAACGGGCTGTTCAGCGCCGCGTCGAGCGCCCAAGAGCCGCAACAGGAATCTCTATGACCAGCTTTTTACAATATATCGTCAGCTCCCTGATCGGCCTTCTGGTCATGGTCTTGGTGGTCAATGCGGTGATGAGCTGGCTGATTGCCTTTGATGTGATCAATTTGCGAAACCGTCTGGTCTATTCGATCTCGCGCACCCTCGATGCGATCAGCAATCCGGTTTTAGCGCCCGCGCGGCGGATCATACCCAGCATGGGCGGCCTTGATATCAGCCCGGTCATCACGATCATCGTCCTGCAAGCAGCGGGGCAATATCTGGTGCCTTGGCTCTTTTCACCCCTACGCGCCATCATTGGCTAGGAGCCAGAGCGCTTGACCGCCAAGATCGCCGTGCGTCTGACCCCGCGCGGGGGACGCGACGGGATAGAGGGCTGGTCTGCGGACGAGGCCGGACGGGCCTTTCTCAAGGTCCGGGTCAGCGCCCCGCCGGTTGAGGGCGAGGCCAATGACGCGCTCGAACGGCTCTTGGCCAAGGTTTTGAAGGTCTCCAAATCCAGCGTACGCGTGGTCAGCGGCACCACCGCGCGGGTCAAACAGGTCGAGATCGTCGGGCTAGAGCCGGAAGAGGTCTTGGCCCGGCTCGGCTTTCAGCCATCCTAGGGTCAAGGGGCCTATCTCAACGGCCCCTTTTCGTCCTAAGCTGCGGTCAAAGAACACTGATCGGGACGAGACGACCATGGCAAGCTTGCGCAAGACAGCCCTATTGGCGGGCGGTGTGATTTTGGCTCTAGGGGCCGTGGTGGCGGTTCGGACCGCGACCTTTAAGGCCCCCGCCGGGGCGGATTTTAGCCAGATCAAGCTGGCGACGGCTCCAGCGATCGATCAGGCGCTAGCGGCCCAGCACCTGTCGCAAGCGGTGCAGATCCCGACCATCTCGCACCAAAACCCAGCCGACAATCAGCGGGAGCAATGGACGCGGCTGCATGATTGGCTGGCGACCACCTATCCGGCCTCACACGCGGCCATGACCCGCGAAATCGTGCTCAACAACAGCCTCGTCTATACTTGGCAGGGCAGCGACCCTTCTCTCGCCCCCATCATCCTGATGGCCCACCAGGATGTGGTGCCGATCAGCGAGGGAACGGAGAAAGAGTGGCGTCACGCTCCCTTTGCCGGTGAGATTGCAGAGGGCGCGGTCTGGGGCCGTGGCTCGGTTGATGACAAGGGCTCGTTGGTCGGTCTGTTTGAGGCCACCGAGGCCCTGATTAAGTCGGGCTTCAAGCCCAAGCGCACCATCTATATCGTCTCGGGCGAGGATGAAGAGGCGGGCGGCGCGGGGGCTAAGGCGGCCAGCGACCTGTTAAAATCGCGCAAGGTCATGGCCCTGTTCACGCTGGACGAGGGCAGCGTCATCCTATCCGACCATCCGGTGACGGGCGGGCCTGCGACCCTGATTGGCGTGGCTGAAAAGGGCTATGCGACCTTGCGTATTGCCGCCGCCGGGCAAGGCGGTCACTCCTCAGCTCCGCCCAAACAGACCGCTGTGGTGAGCCTCGCCCAAGCGGTGATCGCCATCAACAATAGCCCCTTCCCCATGAAGTTCGAAGGTCCGGGCGCGGAGATGATGCGCTATCTTGCGGCGCACGGCAGCGCGGTGACCAAGATGGCCGTGGCCAATAGCTGGCTCTTTGGTCCCTTGCTGGTCAAGCAGATGGGGGCTTCGGCAGCGGGCGCGGCCATGCTGCACACCACCATTGCCCCGACCATGCTGGCCGGTTCGCCAAAGGAAAATGTCCTGCCCCAGACGGCAACGGCCTGGATCAACTATCGCCTCGCCCCCTCTACCGCCTCGAGCGCGGTCATGGCCAAGGCGCAAGAGGCGACCAAGGGCCTGCCCGTGACCTTGAGCTGGGAAAAGGCACCGCGTGAGCCGTCGCCGGTCTCGTCGACCACGTCTGAGGGTTGGAAGCTGATTGCGGCGACGGCCAATGCGGCCAAGCCCGGCTCGCCGCTGGCTCCGTCGCTGGTCATTGCTGGAACCGACAGCCGCAGCATGACCCCGGTCTCGACGGACGTCTATCGCTTCCAACCGATCCTGTTCGCCATGAACGACACCAAGATGATCCACGGCACCAATGAGCATATGACGCTGGAAAATCTGGCCCGCATGACGACCTACTATGCGCAACTGATTGCCACGGCGGCGGGCTGACCTCTTGGACGTCGGGCGCGGGCAGGCTATGGGCTAATCTCATGAGCAGTGACACAGCCCCCGCACCCAAGGCGTCGCCCAAGACGCCCTCATCAAAGCCCGCTACGTTCGGCGAGGGCTTTGTCCTAGACTGCTGGTACTTTGCCGCCCTTGGCCAAGACCTCAAGCCGGGCAAGCTACAGCGCTATGAGATCCTCGGAGAGCCGGTGCTTCTGGGCCGGACCCAAGCGGGCGAAGCCTATGCCCTGCGCGACATCTGTCCTCACCGCGCCGCGCCCCTGTCAGCGGGCAAGCTGACCCGCGATGATGCGGGCCATGAGGCCGTTCAGTGCCCCTATCATGGCTGGCTGTTTCGCACTGACGGGGTCTGCAGCAAGATTCCGTCTCTGGTGGAAGAGCAGGGCATGGATGTCGAGCGCATCCGCGTGCGCCGCTTCCCCGTCAGCGAAAGCCAAGGCCTCGTCTTTGTCTGGATGGCCTCTGATCCGCGCAGTGAGGCTGTGCCAGACCACGCACCGCAGATCTTCCCCGGCGTCGTCGGCGGCAAGCCCAAGCTGGTCGACGAGATGGTGTTTGATGTCCATGTCGATCATGCCGTCGTCGGCCTGATGGACCCCGCGCATGGCCCCTATGTCCATGCCCAATGGTGGTGGCGCTCGGCCAAGAGCCAACATGCCAAGGCAAAGCGGTTCGCCCCGCGTGAGGCCGGCTTTGCCATGGTCCGGCACGAGCCGTCTAAGAATAGCCGCGCCTATGCGATCCTTGGCGGCGAGCCCCTGACCGAGATCACCTTCCGCCTGCCCGGCCTGCGCTGGGAGCATATCACCGTCGGCAAGCGTCAGGTCCTGTCGCTGACCTGCCTTACCCCGATGACTGAGACCAAGACCCGCATCACCCAGATCGTCTGGTCCGACCACCCCATATTTGGCCTGATCGCGCCGTTCTTTGCAGCAGGGGCGCGAGCCTTCCTGCGGCAGGACGGCGATATGGTGAACCTGCAAAATGAGGGTCTGAAATATGACCCGTCGCTTTTGTGGATCGACGATGCCGACCGGCAGGCCAAATGGTACCAAGCCCTCAAGCGCGAATGGGCCGCAAGCCGCAAGGAGGGGCGCGCCTTCGTCAATCCGGTCGAAGAGACAGTGCTCAAATGGCGCAGCTAGCGCGCGCGAAGACGCGATTGAGAAGTCCTATAGCGCATCGTTGGCTTGCCCAGTAAAAGAGCCCCATGACCCAATCAGACGAACCGAAAAAGGGCTGGTTCAAGCGCCTAGCCGATGGCCTGTCGCGCTCGACGCGGCAAATGACCGAGCAGGTGGTGGCGGCCATCGTCAAGCGGCCGCTCGATCAGGCCATGCTCGACGATCTCGAAGAGATGCTGATCGAGGCCGATCTGGGTCCTGCCGCCGCTGGCCGCGTCGCCGAGGCCTTTGGCAAGGCCCGCTTTGGCCGCGAAGCCTCTGAAGCCGAGATCAAGGCCTCGCTGGCTGAGGCCGTCGCCGCTGAGCTTCTGCCGCGCCAAGGCCAATTTGATCCCCTGTCGGGGCCCAAGCCCTATGTGGTGCTGTTTGTCGGCGTCAATGGATCGGGCAAGACGACCACGCTGGGCAAGATCGCTGCCGACCTGACCGGACGCGGCGCAAAGGTGCTGATTGCGGCGGGCGACACATTCCGCGCTGCCGCCGTCGAACAGCTCAAGGTCTGGGCCGACCGGTCCGGGGCGGACTTCCTGTCCCGTCCCACGGGTGCCGATGCCGCTGGCCTAGCCTTTGACGCGCTGGAACAGGCGCGCAGCGGCGACTATGACGTGCTCTTGATCGACACGGCGGGGCGTTTGCAAAACAAGTCCGGCCTGATGGACGAGCTTTTAAAGATCGTTCGGGTGCTGAAGAAGATCGATCCGGATGCGCCGCACGAGACCTTGCTGGTGCTCGACGCCACGGTGGGCCGGAATGCCTTGTCGCAAGAAAATATCTTCGGCAATACCGCAGGCGTCACTGGCATTGTCATGACCAAGCTGGACGGCACAGCACGAGGCGGGGTTCTGGTCCCGGTGGCCCAAGCCTCCGATGCCCCCATAAAACTGATCGGTGTCGGTGAGGGGATCGAAGATCTTCAGCCCTTTGACGCCGTCGCCTTTTCCCGCTCGCTGGTCGGGTTGGATGGAACGGAAAATCCATGAGCCAGCCCCTGTCAGACAAGACCAAAACCCTAATCCGCTCGGGCGTCGACTATGCCGGTCCTCTGGCCTTTCTGGTCGGTTATCTGGTCACCCACGACATGCTCAGCGCGACCTGGGCTCTGGTCGGAGCGTCCGCGATTGCTCTGGCTGTTGGCTATGGGGTGGAGCGTCGCATCGCGCCCATGCCTCTATTTGCTGGGCTGGCCGCGCTGATCTTCGGCGGTCTGACCCTCTATTTCCACGATCCGCGTTTTGTTAAGATTAAGCCGACCGCGATCAATACCGTCCTTGGCCTGACCATGTTGGGCGGCTTGGCCCTGAAGCGCAATCCGCTCAAGGCCCTGATGGGTGAGGCGCTCAAGCTGTCCGACGCGGCATGGCGGACCCTAACCTTTCGCTATGGCCTATTCTTTCTATGTGTCGCCGTCTTGAATGAGGCCGTCTGGCGCACCCAGCCGGAATCGACCTGGATCTGGTTTCGGATGCCCGGATTACAGATCCTATCGCTGGTCTTTTCCCTGACCCAATTGCCCCTGATGATGAAACATATCCAAACCGATTCAGACGCAACGAAGCCATAATCCGAGCGCGCCGGACTTTTTATCCATTGTCGTTAAACCGACGTAGACAGACATTATGGTGTGCCTAGCCCCCGCTATCGGGGACACCGCAGGAGGCCTAAAATGTCGAAACTCCGCTTGGACGACAGCCCGGTAGATCTGAACCGCTCACCAAGCCACCTGTTGCATCGGGTGTTGCAGATGGCCCTCGACCTCTTTGTTGAAGAGGCCGGTCCCGGCGCGGTCACCCAGCGCCAGTTCGCCGTTCTGGCCGCTGTGGCTGCCGATGAGGGCCCGACCCAGTCGCGTCTCGTGAAGGCTACCGGGATCGACCGCTCGACCTTGGCGGACATGGTTGCCCGCATGATCGATAAGGGGCTCTTAACTCGCGAGCGGTCCGCTAAGGATGCCCGGGCCAACAGCGTCGGCCTGACCGATCTGGGCCGGCAGACCCTGGGCGAAATGACCCCCAAGGTTACGGCCGCCGATAGCCGCCTTCTGGCCCATCTGAGCGCGGGAAAGCGCGACAGCTTCATCAAACTCCTGCGCGATTTTATCCGCTCGAGTGAAGAGACCGATGAGGGCGCGAAAGATCCCGTCGCCAAGCCAAAAAAGAAGGCGGACAAGGCCCTCAAAGCCGAAAAGAAGAAAAAGAAGAAGAAAAAGACCGCCAATGATCTTGCCGTTTGATCCACAGGCTCGACTTAATTGGACTTATCTGGTCGCATGGCCCGGTCGGATTTTGGATGGATAAGATGGTGTACCGTGTCCTTGCAGCTACGAGCCTCGTTGTTTTGGGTTTCATTGCCATTGGCGGCCTGATGACAGCGGCAGCGGGAACACCCAGCCTTCGCGGCCAGCGGATCGATATTGGCGGCGGACGGCACATGCACATGATCTGTGAAGGCCCCGTCTCGGGCACAGGCCCCACGGTTCTTTTCGAGGCCGGGGCCTTTGGCTTCTCGGCCGATTGGGGTGCGGTTCAAGAAGGCCTGACCAAATCGGGGCAACGGTCTTGCGCCTATGATCGGGCCGGTCTTGGCCAAAGCGATCCGGGCCCCGGCCCCCGCGACGCCAATGCCATTGTTGGAGACCTCGAAAAACTGCTGACCGTAGCCAATGAGCCGGGGCCCTATATCTATGTCGGGCATTCCATGGCCGGGGTCTATGCGCGCCTCTTTACCGCCCGCAATGCCGACAAGGTGGTCGGTGTGGTCTTGGTGGCCGAAGGCTTTGGCCACCATGTGCCCAAGGGCTACATCTACTTTGGCATGGCCTTCGCCTTCAGCGTTGAAATGCTCAACATCCGTTTCAGAAAGAAACGCACGCAAGCCGTGCATTTGCGCCCAGCGCAAATGCCGGGTGAAGACGACTAAAGTTCAACACCCCGAGTCGTTCACACCACCATCGGGCATGGTGGTTTTGCAAAACTTGGCGTCATCGAGTTTGGCGTCATCCAACTTCGCGCCTTTGAGGTTGGCACCACTCAGCACCGCGCCCTTGAGGTTGGCTTTGGAAAGCACCGCATCACTCAAGTCCGCACCCGTCAGGTT